>NZ_JAMXXL010000041.1:0-19294 GCF_024129685.1 Acinetobacter lwoffii
ATCCGCAGATTATGCACGAATGCCAAGAAATTTGGAGTGCAAATATTAACCAAAAAGAAGATCATTTTTTGATTTATGAAAGAGATCTATTTAAATATTATTTGAATATATTTTTAAGCCTGAGCCTGTAAAATCAGCTTGGCCAGTTCCAGATCGTCCGGATAGGTAATTTTAATATTATCGGAACGCCCTTGTACTACACTCACCTGTTCGCCGATATGTTCCAGCGCACTGGCTTCATCAGTAATCGTAGCACCATCTTGCAAAGCCTGCTCAATCGCCCGTTTCAACACACCTAGCTTGGCCATTTGTGGTGTTTGTGCCTGCCATAGCATTGAGCGATCCACTGTTTCCTCAATATCAAAATTGGTTACTACACGCTTAAGTGTATCTCTTACTGGAATCGCCAGAATCGCAGCCTGATCATTTGTAATCGCCGTATTGACTAACTGTTGCAGACAATCCAGACCGACACAGGGACGCGCCGCGTCATGTACCAGCACCCACTCATCTTCAGAAGCGATTTGAGATAAATACGTGAGTGCATTTAACACGGAATTCACCCGCTCGGCACCGCCCAGACAGAAATGGGCTTTCTCTTGACTGGAAAATGGCAGCATTTTTGCGACGTTGTCCTGTTCACCAATCGCCAGGACATAACCCGCCAAAGGCAGTTGATTCAGACGAGCCACCGTATGTTCAAGAACAGTTCGCTCTTGAATCATCTGATATTGTTTCAGTTCTGTTTTGGAGAAACGGCTACCGGAACCTGCAGCTGGAAGAATGACCCAAAGTTTAGGGTGTGGTTGGTGCTTCAGCTGACTCATTGGTTCGCAGGTCTACTTTAGAATTAGGATTAAGATAGATCGGTTTATATTGAGTACTGATCGTGCTCATTTGAATAAAAGTTTCGCGTGGCTTAATCAGACCAAGATCTAAACGCGCATGTTCTTCGATGGCTTCAATACCATTCTTCAAATCATAAACTTCTGCTGCCAGAACGCGATTACGCTCTTTTAGCTCATCATTCAATTCCATTTGTTGTTGGATTTTCTGGGTCAGTTGCTGATGATCATGATAACCACCTTCACCAAACCAGTATAAATATTGAAACCCTGCGATCAAAATGATCGCAAGGCCCAACAGTACTTTACTCGCAGTCGAGTCGAATACATTTAACATTGACATAAGTCGCTTAGTTCAAACCTTTGAACTCAGCTTTACCGCGATATGCAGCATTAGTCAATTCTTCAATACGAAGTAATTGATTATATTTCGCTACACGGTCAGAACGGCAAAGTGAACCAGTCTTGATTTGACCTGCTGCTGTACCTACTGCAAGATCAGCAATGGTTGAATCTTCCGTTTCACCTGAACGGTGTGAAATTACAGTAGAGTAACCATTTTCTTTCGCAAGATAGATGGCATCTAAAGTTTCAGTCAAGGTACCGATCTGGTTGTATTTGATCAGAATCGAGTTACCCACTTTTTCGTTGATACCACGTTGCAGGATTTTCGGATTCGTTACGAACAAGTCATCGCCAACCAACTGGATCTTGTCGCCAAGGATAGAAGTCAGGTAAGACCAGCCTTCCCAGTCAGATTCGTCCAGACCATCTTCAATCGAGATAATTGGATATTGGTTTACAAGACCTGCTAAATAGTCAGAGAACTGGTTGCTTGTGAACGCTTTGTTGCCTTCGCCCGCAAGAATGTACTGACCATTTTTGTAGAATTCTGAAGATGCACAATCCAGCGCAAGCATGATATCAGAACCTGCTTTGTAGCCCGTTTGACCAATTGCTTCAAGAATAACTGTGATTGCTTCTTCGTTTGAACGTAAGTTCGGCGCAAAACCACCTTCATCACCTACCGCAGTGTTTAAACCTTTTTTGTTTAATACTGATTTAAGTGAATGGAAGATTTCAGCACCTGCACGTAGCGCTTCAGAGAATGAAGTGAAGCCTACTGGCTCAATCATAAATTCTTGAATATCGACGTTGTTGTCTGCATGTGAACCACCATTGATGATGTTCATCATTGGTACAGGCATGGTTAAAATCGTTTGACCACGAAGATCTGCGATATATTGGAAAAGAGGAATTTTCTTTTCTTCAGCAGCAGCGCGCGCAGCAGCCAAAGACACTGCCAAAGTTGCGTTTGCACCTAATTTTTCTTTGTTTTCAGTACCGTCAAGCGCGATCATCGTGTTATCGATGTCTTTTTGTTCGAATACTGATTTACCGACCAAAGCGTCACGGATTAACGTATTGACGTTATTTACCGCAGTTTTAACGCCTTTACCTAAGTAACGCGCTTTATCGCCATCACGAAGTTCTAAAGCTTCACGAGAACCAGTTGAAGCACCAGATGGTGCACATGCACGGCCAACTACGCCAGATGCTAAGATTACGTCTGCTTCGATGGTAGGGTTACCACGAGAGTCCAAAATTTCACGTGCACGAATGTCAACGATTTGGCTCATGAACTATTCCTCAGTTGATTAATATGAGCTGCCTATACGGCAGCGCAAGAGTGATAAACTCAGTGTGTATCTAACTTTTCGAAACCTTTAACCAAGGTATCCAATTCTTTTAGCTGTGCCAGGAACGGCTCAAGCTGAGACATGCGCAGCGCACATGGACCATCACACTTGGCTTTTTCCGGATCTGGGTGTGCTTCTAAGAACAAACCAGCAAGACCCGTTGCCATACCCGCACGCGCAAGCGTTGTAATTTGCGCACGACGACCACCGGCAGAATCTGCACGGCCGCCTGGGGTTTGTAAGGCATGGGTCACATCAAAGAATACCGGGACATTCATTTCTTTCATGATGTCGAAGCCCAGCATGTCTACAACCAGATTGTTATAGCCAAATGCCGAACCGCGTTCACAAATGATCAGCTTGTCATTTCCAGCTTCCAGACACTTATGCAAAATATGACGCATTTCGTGTGGCGCAAGGAATTGTGCTTTTTTGATGTTGATGATGGCATCCGTTTTTGCCATGGCTTCAACCAGATCCGTCTGACGGCTTAAGAAAGCTGGCAATTGAATAATGTCTGCCACTTCTGCAACAGGAGCCGCTTGGTACGGCTCATGCACATCGGTGATGATCGGCACATTAAAGTGTTTTTTAATGTCAGCTAACCACTCGAGACCTTTTTCCAGGCCTGGGCCACGGAAAGAGTTCAGGCTTGAACGGTTGGCTTTATCAAAGCTGGCTTTGAACACATAAGGAATGCCCAAACGTGTGCAGATATCGACATAAGTCTCTGCAATTTCAAAAGCCAGGTCTTTAGATTCAAGTACATTCATTCCGCCGAATAATACAAATGGCAAATGATTTGCCATTTGTATATCGCCCAAACGTACAATTTCTTGTGGTTTTAATTGCGACATTTAAACTTCCCTAGTTGTGTCCTACGCACCGATTATTTGGTTTTTTGGTACTGCTTTTTCGCAGCATCAATGAAACCTGCAAACAACGGGTGACCATCACGTGGCGAGCTGGTAAATTCCGGGTGGAATTGTACTGCAATAAACCAAGGATGTGCAGGAATTTCAACAGTTTCTACCAGATGCTGTACCGGAGAATAACCAGAAATCTTCATGCCTTTTTCTTCCAGCACTGGGATATAACGGTTGTTCATCTCGTAACGGTGACGGTGACGCTCGATGATTTCTTCAGAACCATAAACTTCTGCAGTTTTAGTCCCTGCAACCAGTTCAGATTTTTGCGCGCCTAAACGCATCGTGCCACCCAGATCAGAATCAGCAGAACGTTGCTGAACTTCACCACGCTCATCTAACCATTCAGTAATTAAACCAATCAATGGAGATTTGGTTGAACGGTTAAATTCAGTCGAGGTCGCGTCTGCAATACCAGCAACATTACGTGCGTATTCGATCACAGCCAACTGCATACCCAAGCAAATACCGAGGAACGGCACACCGTTCTCACGTGCGAACTGAATCGCCTTCATTTTGCCTTCAGTACCGCGCTCACCGAAACCACCAGGAACTAGAATCGCATCAGCATCTTTCAATACTTCTGCTACATCTTGGCCTTCAAGCTCTTCAGCGTTTACGTAGTCAATCTGAACTTTCACACGGTTTTGAATACCCGCATGTAAAAGTGCTTCGTTGACAGATTTGTAAGCATCTGGAAGTTCAACGTATTTACCGACCATTGCAACACGTACGGTGTATTCAGGGTTCAGTAATGCTTCTACAACGTTATCCCAATCTGTTAAATCAGCTTCAGGAAGATCGTTATAACCAAAACGTTCACAGATTAAATCATCAACATTTTGTTCGTAGAATGTACGTGGAATCTGGTAGATCGAACGTGCGTCTTTACATACCACAACGGCACGTGCTTCAACGTTGGTAAATAATGCAATCTTACGCGTCGTATCTGCATCTACATCGTATTCTGTACGGCAGATGAGAATGTCTGGCTGAATACCAATCGACAGGAGTTCTTTAACAGAGTGCTGTGTTGGTTTGGTTTTTAATTCTGCTGCAGACTTAATGTATGGGAGTAACGTTAAGTGCATTAACATGGTACGTTTATGACCAAGTTCAACCATTAACTGACGTACAGATTCCATGAATGGGAGAGATTCAATGTCACCTACAGTACCGCCGATCTCTACGATCGCAACGTCATAACCTTCGCCTGCACGAAGTACACGCTCTTTGATATTGTCAGTAATGTGTGGAATAACTTGCACAGTACCACCCAGGTAGTCACCACGGCGTTCTTTGTTCAGAACATCCTGATAAACACGGCCTGATGTGAAGTTATTCAGTTTGGTCATTTTCGCACGACGCAAGAAACGTTCGTAGTAACCCAAGTCTAAGTCTGTTTCAGCACCATCTTCTGTAACAAAAACTTCACCATGCTGGAATGGGCTCATTGTCCCTGGATCGACATTAATGTATGGATCCATTTTTACCATGGTCACTTTTAAACCACGAGCTTCTAAAAGTGCAGCAACAGAAGCAGCTGAAATACCTTTACCTAGTGATGAAACTACACCACCAGTAACGAAAATAAAATGGGTCATTGGGTTTCTCGTACAATCGAGCCTAAATCGGCCTGCAATGTTGCGCAATTTTACTTTACCTTGTACCTAGAAAGCAAAGTCAATCCGCATCAATTCAAAGAACAATAAACAATTGACTATTCTAACAGCAATTCCTATAAAAAATTACAGTAAGTTCATATGATTTCTATCTTGCATTTTGCTGCTATAATAGTGTATCCACTCCACACTTTTATGTTTGATGCAATGATGATGAAGAAACTTTTAATCTCCACCCTAATCCTGACTGGCCTGACATTAACTGCGTGTGTAAAAAAAGAAGCACCAAAAGAAGAAGAGCAAGTAGAAGTTACTCCAGCATCTGAAATCTCGACTCCAGAACCAACGCAATTTGAACCGCTTGAACCTGTAGAGCCAGCGGCAATTGAAGAGGAAGTAGCGCCAACGGTTGAAATTCAACGTGAGCAAACTGAAAACACCACGACTGAAATCCGTCGTGAAATCAAAAAACCAGAAACTACTGAGCCGGCACCAGTGCCTGAAACCCGCGAAGAACCTGTGTCAAAGCCTGCTGCGACCACCCCTAAAACCAATTCAAATCCAGAAAACAAGTCTGAGGATGATGCGGTTGCTGACGCAATTGCCGCAGCGATGCCAGCACTTGACTAATTACAGTATCATTCATCAAAAAACCCAGCAGATGCTGGGTTTTTTATTGGAACTTTTTAAGCGGATACTGTTGCCGGTGCACGAGATAAGTGAATCAAATAGTCTGCCATTAGTCGGGTAGCCCAAGATTCGGTTTGCATCAAGCCCTGATAAAAGCCGCAATGACTGCCTTTTTTGGTGGTAATCACCATAATATTAGACATCGCCCGAATTTTTTCTTTATAAGGTTCTAAATTTCGGATGTGACAAACCGGATCATCCTCCGCATTTAAAATCATCAGTGGGATTTTGACACTTTCAAACACATAAATCGGATTGGTTGCCTGAGTATAACTGGCATAATCCGTAAATCCAGCCAGTTCAAAATAGAGTTTTTCAAATTCGGACAGATCTTTAACTTCTAATAACTGTTTCCAGCTTGGGCAGACCTGCCAGGTTTCCTGATAAGGATGAATAAAGCGCTTAATCAGTTTTTTGGCCATGACTTTACTGTAAAACGGATGCACATTGGCAAAACCGGTTTCAGTGTTATAGCCAGGGCATAAGGCAAAAGCCGCTTTGAGTGGGGTTTGTTCACCTTCTTCGCCCAGATAACGCACTAACAATCCCGTACCCGCAGAAGATCCAACCCCATAGAGATCGGACTGAGGAAATCTGTCCTGTATATACAAGAGCTGCTCACGCAAATCCTGAGTTGAACCAAACAGGTTCATTTTAGGCACAGGCATGGGTAAGTCTGCATGACCACGGCGTAAACACAATGCCACACGCCAACCGGTATGTTTATGCAGATCACGAACCAGTTCACGCATCGATTCAGGAGAACCGGTTATCGTATGCAATAAAACAATGGTAGGGGTATTTGCAGGAAGATCCAGTCCATACCAGGCAATACCGGTAATTCCGCCATCTGACATTTTCAGCTGTTCAAGCGCGTCATATTTCAGCTTAATGGTACGTTTTTTAATTAAATCGAAATATAGAATATGTGCGTGTGCATTAGCTAACCACGGCGTAGGGCGATATTTTTGTTGCAGCTGCGGTAAGCGTTCAATGAGTCCCGAAAATACACCATTCGGATTGTAATACAGGGTCGGCTCGTCTGCTCCGCTGAAACGATCCAGATATTCACTGGAAAGCTGACCCAATTTTTTAAGCAACATTTTCATCTGTCATCCCCCTCTAGTTGTACTAGCTGTGATTTACAAATTTCATGCCGACTTGAATCAATAGTTCGAATTAAGTTTTAGCTTGGAATGATTGCATCCGCTGGCCCATCTGTACAGCCAAGGCCTCAAGTCCGGACTTAGGTCGAATCATGACTTCAAAATCAATCATCTGACCCTCTTCATTAAACTGA
Source organism: Acinetobacter lwoffii (assembly GCF_024129685.1). GTDB lineage: Bacteria > Pseudomonadota > Gammaproteobacteria > Pseudomonadales > Moraxellaceae > Acinetobacter > Acinetobacter lwoffii_X. Next base: position 7,084 of record NZ_JAMXXL010000041.1, read on the forward strand.
ATCATGTCAACTCCCTTTAGTTTTTTATCGCCCACATTGGCAGAAAACTCAAGTACGACATTGTTACCATCTTCACTTATAAATTCACGGTGATAAGTGAAGTTTTCAAAGACTTGAATGACATTGGTCAAAATAAAAAATACCATCTGTTTTCCAGGATAAGGCTGAAAAGCCACAGGCGAACGAAATACCACTTCTTCAGCAAGTAGTTCATTCAAGATCGACATATCACGGGTTTCCAGCATCTCATGCCAGCGTGCAATGGATTTTTTGGTATTTTCGATGGTCATTTTGGATTCCTTCTTTTTTGATATTTTCTAATAAAAGCTTAAATACTTCTTTCTTTTAATTGACAGAATTCCCCCTTTTATTAAAGGTGAGAAGTACTGCTTCGCAAGGGGGATTCTTTCTTACAAATCCTCTCCCTAACCCTCTCCTTTAATAAAGGAGAGGGGAAAAAGCAGGTTTTAATATTTTCAGATCACCGCTGCCAATTCAGCACCCTGACGGATGGCACGTTTGGCATCCAGCTCACCCGCTTCTTTTGCTCCACCAATCAGATGCACATTTTTACCCACCGCTTTTAGCTCATCAAACATGGCGGTATAAGACTCCTGACCGGCACAAATAATCACGTGATCGACTTCCAACACAGCAGGCTTGTCATTCACGACAATATGTAAGCCCTGATCATCAATTTTTTCATAATTGGCGCCCGCAATCATTTTTACATCACGGTGTTTTAAACCGGTACGATGAATCCAGCCTGTGGTTTTACCCAGACTCGCGCCGACTGAAGCGGCTTTACGTTGCAATAAATAAATTTCACGTTGCGGTTTTTCTACATTTGCGGCTTTTAAGCCACCGACATTTTCATAGTCAGTATCAATACCCCATTCATCATAGAATTTTTCCGGATTGATACTGCCACTTTCCCCTTCATGGCTCAGGAATTCGGCTGTATCAAAACCAATACCGCCTGCACCAATAATGGCAACTCGCTGACCCACTGGCTTACGTTCTTTCAAAACGTCCAGATAAGACAGTACTTTTGCATGATCAATACCTGGAATCTCAAGTTGACGCGGTGTCACGCCTGTTGCCACCACAATGTCATCAAAGTTTGACTGAGCCAGTTCTTCCAGACTCGCCTTATGGTTCAGCTGCAATTTAATACGTGGCTGTAATTCAATCTGGCGTTTGAAATAACGCAAGGTTTCATAAAACTCTTCCTTGCCTGGAATGGTCTTGGCAATATTAAACTGCCCACCAATCTGAGCAGCGGCTTCAAATACCGTCACCTGATGACCGCGATTTGCCGCATATACAGCAAAACTTAAACCTGCAGGACCTGCACCAATCACGGCAATATTTTTTGCCACATTGGTTTCTTTAAAAATGAGCTCTGTTTCATAACAGGCACGTGGATTGACCAGACAGGTGGCAATTTTCATTGAGAAAATATGATCCAGACAGGCCTGATTACAACCAATACAGGTATTGATCTCATCGCTACGACCCTGCTCCGCTTTCAGAACAAACTCCGAATCAGCCAGCATTGGGCGAGCCATAGAAATCATATCAGCATCACCAGATGCCAATACATATTCAGCCATTTCCGGAGTATTAATACGGTTTGAAGTGATTAAAGGAATCTTCACCTGACCTTTCAGCTTACGCGTGACCCAAGTGAAGGCTGCACGTGGCACTTTGGTGGCAATCGTCGGAATACGCGCTTCATGCCAGCCAATGCCAGTATTGATAATGGTCGCACCAGCTTTTTCAATTTCTTTGGCCAACTGGATGACTTCTTCCAGAGTTGAACCGCCTTCGACCAGATCCAGCATAGACAAGCGATAAATAATGATAAAGTTCTCACCGACCATTTCACGGGTACGGCGTACGATTTCAATCGGGAAACGGATGCGGTTTGCATAGCTTCCGCCCCACTCATCATCACGATGGTTGGTACGTGCTGCAATAAACTCGTTAATCAGATAGCCTTCCGAACCCATGATTTCTACACCGTCATAACCGGCATATTGAGCCAGCTTGGCACAATTGGCAAAATCATCAATGGTTTGCTGCACTTCAGCCGAAGTCAAAGCATGCGGTTTGACTGGATTAATCGGTGCCTGAATTGGAGATGGCGCGACATTTTCAGCCTGATAAGAATAACGTCCGGTATGCAGAATCTGCATGGCAATTTTCCCGCCCGCCTCATGTACGGCCTGGGTAATTACCTTATGCTTTTCAGCTTCTTCAAGAGTGTCAAGTTTGGAACCACCATGAAACGTCACCCCATGATCATTTGGTGAAATCCCGCCGGTGACGATTAAAGCGACTCCACCTTTGGCACGCTCTGCATAGAAAGCTGCCATCCGATCATATCCGCCGGGTGCCTCTTCAAGACCAACGTGCATGGAACCCATTAACACGCGGTTTTTAAGCGTGGTAAAACCCAAGTTCAATGGGGCAAGTAAATTCGGATATTTAGACATTTCAACTCCTGAGCGTGCGTTTAGGCTGGCTATTGTTTTAGCAACTGGCAGTTTGATCCCTCAAACTTTCCAGTTTAATGCAACTTGTTGCACTAATTTATATGCCAGAATTGATTTTTATGCAACATGTTGCATAATAATCCTGAGTCACTTTTTTGAGACGCTTATGTCTTTAGCGCATGTTTTATTGACCAGCCTGATTGAAAAGCCCAGCACCGGAATCGAACTGGCCCGCCGTTTTGACCGATCCATGGGCTTCTTCTGGAATGCCACTCATCAGCAGATTTATCGCGAGCTGAATGCCATGCTGCAAAAAGGATGGATTTCGACGATAGAAGAGGAAGATTCCAATAGCCGCAAAAAGACATATCAGGTGGAACGTCTGGGCCGGGAAGAACTGGCCAACTGGATGCTGCAACAAAGTCCACCGGCACAACTGCGCGAAGAACTGATGGTGCGTTTACGTGCCGAAGCCCAACTTGGTGGCAATAACACCTTGGCAGAACTGGAACGCCATCTGGAACTGCATAAAGAAAAACTGAAAACCTATCAGCAGATTTTTGCCAAAGACTTTGCTCAAGCGGACAAAACTGACCGTACCTTATATATTCATAAAATGATTCTGCAACTGGGAATTGATCAGGAACTGGGTTGGATTTCCTGGCTGGAACAGGTTATTCCGCGACTGCAACAATTTGACGCACAACAATTATAAATACGGAGACACACATGCCCTTTTATTGCATGCCCGATGGTGAACAGCTGTTTGTACGCGAATACGGTCGGGGACAGCCGGTACTGGTACTCTCTGGACTTGGCATGCTGAGCTGGCAATGGAAAGCTTTTCTCTATCCGCATCAGAAAAATTTCCGTTTCATTATTCCAGAATGGCGCGGCTTTGGGGCTTCCAGTCGCTGTAAAATTCCGCCAGATAGGGATGCGATTTCCAGTCACTGGTTGGATATTCAGTCGGTAATTCAACAGCTCAATTTAGATAAATTCATTGTGCTTGCTTACTCTATGGGCGCAACCACAGCAATGCACGGCATACATTATGGCAACTTTTCCAGTCAGATTTCTGCTTATTTACATATTGATCAAACACCTAAAATTCCGGTCGATGATGCTTGGGCTTTTGGACTTTTTGGTCCACGTCATCAGGAATTTATCGACATCCTGCAGCAGCTCTCTGCCCTACTTGCACAATATCAGCAAGTTGAATTGATTCGCGATCTTGACGTTTCTGTCCGTAAACAAATTGCCGCCCTATGGCTAAAGTTTATTCAGCTACAAAATGAACAAAAATATAGTCTGAAGGCTTTCGAATTCATCCTAAATCAACCACGACTGCAAAGTCTGTTATTGCCTTCCAGCCGGGCGGATTATATGGCGTGGTATATAAACAATTATTTATATCATCGTGAGGATTATCGTAAGGCACTAGCCCAGCTCAGCTGCCCAGTGACTTTCTTTAGTGGCGTACAATCCAAGTTGTATCCTTTTGAAGGTCAGCGCCTGATTGCAGAAAGCCTGCCTAATGCCAAACAAATAATTTTCAGAAAATCCGGCCATACACCTTTACTGACTGAACCCTTAAAATTTACCCGAGAACTTGGCATCTTCTTAAAAGAAAATTCACAATCTAGCACTTCAGCTGCCTAAAGATTCAGGAGACAGAACAATGAAAAAGCTGGTGGTCTTTTCCGGTGCAGGCATGAGCGCCGAAAGTGGCATTCATACTTTTCGCGACAGTAATGGCCTTTGGGAACAGTATCGTATAGAAGAAGTGGCAACACCTGAGGCTTGGGCCAAAAATTCGCAACTGGTACAACGCTTTTATAATGCACGTCGTAAAAATATTCTGGAAGCACAGCCAAACGCAGCCCATCAGCTGATCACCAATCTTGAAGATAACTTTGATGTGCATGTAATCACCCAGAATATTGATGACTTGCATGAACGTGCCGGCAGCTCCAAGGTGATTCATCTGCATGGCAATATCCGCCTGGCCAAAAGCTCAGGCCCCGACGCACAAAGCACGACCGAGTTTTATCCAATTGAAGGTTCTGAATTAGATTTAAATCAACACTTTTGCAAGGCAGAATATCCGCTGCGTCCGCATGTGGTCTGGTTTGGCGAAGCCGTGCCCGCATATGAAGAAGCTCAAGACTGTGTACAGGATGCCGATATTTTTGTGGTCATTGGTACCAGCCTGCAGGTTTATCCGGTTGCCGGATTAATTCATGAGATTCCTGCAAGCTGTCAGGCCTATTACATCGACCCGAAAGCCGAGCAGCAGCATTTGCCTGGGCAGTTTTACAAAATCCCCCAAAACGCGACCGATGGCATGCAAACACTGCTAGGCTTACTGAAATCCGGGAATTAAATCTTTATGCGCTGCATTCTCTGATTGACAGTATGCAACAATCAATTTTTAATCAGCTTATCGTTGCAAGAATGGAATTAAACCATGCTGTCTGATCTGGATGACTTTTACTGTTTCGCGCAGGTAGTGGAACATGGCGGCTTTAGTGCGGCCGAACGCGCAACCGATATTCCCAAATCCAAACTCAGCCGCCGGGTGTTTAATCTGGAAGAGCGCCTGGGTGTGCGTCTGATTCAGCGCAGTTCGCGTCATTTTGCCGTGACCGATATCGGCATGAATATTTATCGGCATGCACAGGTGATGCTGAGTGCTGCACAGGCAGCGCATGATTTGGTGGATCATCTGAGTACCGAACCGCGTGGAACCATTAAAGTCAGTCTGCCAGTCTCTATTGCCCAGAACGAACTGGCAAAAATTCTGCCGGATTTTTTGAAAAAATATCCTGAAATTAAAGTCCAGATGATGATCACTAATCGCCGGGTCGATATTATCAATGAAGGCTTTGATCTGGCCTTACGTGTCCGTTCCAGCCTGGATGATGACCCAAATCTGGTGATCCGCCAGTTTGAAAAAATTGAGCAGCATTTATTCGCCAGTCAGGGTTATTTAAATGAATTTGGTGAACTAAAAAAACCAGAGCAACTGGCTGAACATAAAATCCTGAGTATGGCCGAAGACCATACCGAACAGTTTCTAACCTTACAAAATGAACAGCAGGAACAAAAAAAAATTCGTGTCAGTCCAACGGTTATGGGTTCTGACTTAAATATGCTGGCACAACTGGCCGCGTCAGGCTCAGGCGTCACTTTGTTGCCAGATAACGTGGTCGAGCAGTACGTGGCAAGTGGTGAACTGGTTCGAGTGCTTCCTGACTGGAAAGCACCGCATGGTATTTTCCATGTGGTTTATCCTTCACGTCGCGGCTTATTACCTGCAGTAAGGGTCTTTATTGATTATCTGGTCGCTGAATTAAATCGGCGCTAAATGAAGTACTTTTGAGAAAAACTAGACAAAAAAATAGCTCATTCTTGGGGAAAAATGAGCCAGAGAAACTTTCACTACAGCATAGTGAGCGAAAAAAAGGGAACCTATGTATCTGACTCTTAGTTTAATCAGATATAAAATCCTAGACCACTGTTTAATGTAGTGTTTTGTATGTTTTCGTCAGCAAGAACGAGTGAGTTGTAATTTATGTAAGTGGATTATCTGAATAAAGATCATTCAATCAATATTTTAAATTTCCGGATACTCACCTGTACCTTCAAGCCAAGGCGACAAGACTTCAAACCCGGTTTCGGTGACATAGACCATATGTTCCCATTGCGCCGACCAGGATTTATCCGTGGTGACTACAGTCCAGCCATCTTTCAGCTCTTTGACGCGGGCTTTTCCCATATTCACCATCGGCTCAATGGTAAACACCATGCCCGGAACCAGTTTAATGCCCTGACCCGGCTGGCCGTAATGCAGAATGTTTGGCTGCTCATGATAGACTTTGCCGATGCCATGACCACAATATTCGCGCACAATAGAATAACCTTCACGCTGTGCAACCGTTTGAATGGCATAACCAATATCACCTAGAGTCGCGCCCGGCTTCACCGCATGAATCCCGGCCACCATGGCTTCATAGGTGGTATTGACCAGTCGCTTGGCTTCTGGAGAAGGAGTTCCAACATAGTACATCCGGCTTGTATCACCAAAATAACCGTCTTTAATAATGGCAACATCAATATTGATAATATCGCCATCCTGCAGAACGACTTTCGATGATGGAATGCCGTGACAAACCACTTCATTCGGTGAAATACAGGTGGTTTTGGTATAGCCATAATAGCCAATATTGGCGGGCGTCACTTTTAAGGTATTTACAATAAAATCATGACAGAGATCATCCAGATATTCAGTCGTGACACCTGGCTTGACATGCTCCCCGATCATCGCTAAAACTTCTGCAGCCAAACGCCCAGATATCCGCAGTTTTTCAACATCTTGCTCAGTTTTAAGACTAATCGCTGGAGCGCGCATATACCTATCCTCACTATGAATCCCTGAATTATAATCCCTTTTTTGCGAAATATGTCGCAGTTGTTGAGTTTCAGTACAGTAATTTTCCTTGAAATAGGACTTTTCACTGCTGCTTATTTGTACAAACAATAACTGACATATTTTGATAGCAAGTGCAGATATTTATTGAGCTTATAAGGAAAAATATATTTTTCAGCGATTTATCAAACATATATTTCTACCAAGATTTGAATGACTGGTTATATGATTCGCAAACTCACTAGAATCAAGGCTTCCAGCCTTAAAATAAACTCCAAAAAATTGGACATATACACTAAAATCGCTTTCTTTTGTTCTATTGATCTCCCTTTATGACAAGTCTGCGTACCCGGGATATTGTCGCCCTAGGTTTTATGACCTTTGCACTGTTTATTGGTGCGGGCAACATTATCTTCCCACCGATTGTGGCTCAACAAGCCGGTGAACACGTATGGCTCGCTGCTTTAGGTTTCCTTATTACAGCAGTCGGCTTACCCGTGATTACCATTATTGCGTTGTCTCGCGTTGAAGGCTCCATTCAGGCACTAAGCTCGCCTCTGGGCAAAGCAGCCAGTATTTTGCTGACTGTAATCTGTTACTTAGCTGTTGGCCCTTTATTTGCGACGCCACGTACCGCAACCGTTTCTTATGAAATCGGTTTTTCATCTTACTTTGGCAATGAATCTGGCAGTCTGCTCATTTACAGCATCATCTATTTTGCTGTGGTGACCATCGTGTCCTTATATCCCAATAAGATTCTGGATACCGTCGGCTATTTCCTGTCGCCACTTAAAATTATTTCTTTGATCATTTTGGGTGTAGCAGCCGTGATGATTCCTGCCAGCAATCCGCCTGCAGCGATCGATAATTACGTTACCAGTCCAGTGACTGAAGGCTTCGTAAATGGTTATTTAACCATGGATACTTTGGGCGCTTTAGTTTTCGGTATTGTGATTGTCAAAGCCATTACTTCACGTGGTGTAACCGATAAAAAACTGATTACCAAATATGCAGTGAATGCCGGCATTATTTCTGGTATTGGTTTAACTCTGGTGTATTTAAGTCTGTTTAAACTTGGACTAGGTAGCCATGAGATTGCACCAAATGCAGCCAATGGTGCCATTATCCTGCATGCATATGTACAACATGCTTTTGGCGATATGGGTGCTTACTTCCTGTCCGGCATGATTTTTATTGCCTGTATGGTGACTGCAATTGGTCTGACTTGTGCCTGTGCTGAGTATTTCTCCAACTTGACCAAGATTCCATACAAGATCTTTGTATTTGTTCTGGTGGGCTTCTCACTGGTGATTTCAAACCTGGGTTTAACCAAACTGATTGCTGTTTCGGTTCCAGTCTTGAGCGCTATTTATCCGCCTGCCATTAGCGTCATTATGCTGAGCTTCTGTGCGAGCTTCTTCAAGAAACCATCTCATGTGATTGCACCAGTGACCCTGGTAGCCTTTATCTTTGGTATTTTTGATGGATTAAAAGTCGCTGGTTTTGAATTGCCTGCATTACTGCAAAATTTACCTCTATCAGATCAGAATCTGGCCTGGTTTATCCCGTCCATGATTGTATTGCTGATTACAGCTGTGATTGACCGTATTAGAAACTAAAATTTCTAGGATGTCTGAAAAATCGTATTTTTACCCAAAATCCGGTTTGAGCGTGATCAATAATTGTCAGGTTTTACCCAAACGGACATTTATTGTTTCTTAATAATGACATCAAATCACCGCTGTAAATCTTGATACTAAGATTTTCTATAAAATATGATGTATAGAATTGCACTTTAATTATTTTATTTTTTTATATAAATATAAACAGAAATTTTAATTTCCTGATTTTAGATACTTATTGTTGCCAACTTAAACCAAGTCCCCCTCCGAGTCATACGCAAGCTTACAAAGTATTGATTAACACTACATATCTTTGGCGTAGAATTTGCATTTTCTATCTGGTCGCATTAATCAAATGATGACTACATCTTATTTCCAAAATTAGCTGGAGGTGAAATCTGAAAATATAATTCTTGCCTAATCAAGTGATTATGTAGTTATACGACTAAAGATGACCATTTTGACTGTAAAAGCCTGCCACAGCAGTTGCAAAGGTCCAAATTAAACAGTACAACTATATATTCAATTCTGACTGATTAAATCTGCTTTAATCTTCAATAACATAAATAAATGGGAGGGATGGAGATGTTATCATTACATTTCAACAAGCAAGTCTTCATTGACGCTCTTAAAGCCAACAACACCAATCTGGTGACATTTATATGCACCACTTTTGCACTCATGCTGACTTTAACCGTCCATTGCTTAATTCAAGGTAATCTAAAACTTGAATACTTTGGCTATGCACTGATTGTCTCAGCTGCATTTTTCCTATGGGCTGCCATAGACCAGAAATACCGATAAACAAATTTTAAATTAGCCCAGATGGATGATTTGGCCAGTCATCCATCTGGTGAAAAAAGTGTTTTAACTTTCAATCATTCCGACATCCTTTCAGAATAACTATAAAAAGAAGATTAAAATAATCCCGCAAATGCCCCATAGAGCAAGATCCCCGTCCCGCCCAATTCTGCGACAATTAAACCTAGCATGGCGAAAGTCATTAAACTTCCTGGCAAATGAAACTTACCCAACTGATGCGGCTGTTTAAACTGATTTGTCGTGTCTTGCAGAAAACCATGCAGCATATAAGCGGCAATCGAGAAGCTGAAAAACAGAATATTGATCAGTACGCAAATCAGATTCACTATACTCGGCAACACTGAACAATAGGCCAGCATTGCCAAAATTAAGGTCGCGGGCGCATAAAGTAGGCTGCTACGATGGGCAATATCGACATAATAATGTGCACGTGACTGAGACGATTGACGAATCTGCCAATATTTCCAGACACCAGTAAACATCCCGATCCACAAGAAGATTCCACTAAAAATAATGCCGATTTTAACGGCCAGCTCAAGTTCTATTAGCTGCATAAAATCATTCCATGTTTATTATTTGACTGACTTTAAAGTCATGTTTTCCCCAAGCTACCCTGCTAAAAATCTATACAGTAAAAGCTTCATCGGGATTATAAAAATCATAGTGTATCGTATGTCTGAATTTGAAACATTGACTCTCCAGTGCCAAGATGGCTATCGCTTAAGTGCACGTTTTTATGCAGCTATTTCTGAAACTGACAAACTTCCAGTATTAGTCTGTCCGGCAACTGGCATTACTAAACAGTTTTATCATCAGTTTTGTGTGTGGTTACAAGCTCAAGGCTATGCCGTTATGGTCTTTGATTTCCGGGGGATTGGTGATTCACTACATGGCCCGTTGAAAAATTCAAAAGCCAGTATTGTGCAATGGGGTCAACTGGATATACCGGCCGCGATTGATGCTTTATTAACGCGTACCAATGCAAGAAAAGTGATACTACTTGGACATAGTGCCGGTGGTCAGCTTTTAGGTATTGTGCCAAATTACGATAAAGTCGCAAAAGTGGTGGCCGTCTCTGGCTCTACTGGACATGTGAAAGGACTCAAAGGTAAAACCAAGTTACTTGCGCCAGTGATGTTTAATGTTATTTTCCCACTGGCACGCATCACTAAAGGCTATGGCCCGACTCAAGCGATTGGTATGGGTGAAAACCTGCCGAAAGATGTAGCTCGCGAATGGGCGCAGTTCTGTAGTAAACCGGGTTATGTAATCAACGCGATTGGTAAAAATATTGCACCATCCCATGATTATCATGCTCAAGTCACCTGCCCGATTACCTCAATCTGGTCATCGGATGATGAAATTGCCACGGAAGCCAACGTGAAAGATTTACTGCGTTTATATCCAAACGCAAAAACCCAGATAATTGAACTTAGACCTAAAAGTTATGCCTATAAAACCATTGGTCATATGCTGATGTTTAAAAAGTCGCATCAGAATTTATGGCCGGTGATTGAACAGCAATTGGCTGTTTAAATCAGATTTAGATGGTTATTTGCGGGCTGCTGTGTTCTAATACACGCAGTTTGAGATGAGCCTCTTACAGTATATGGGCTTGACCTATATACGACTAGCCCCTAACCATGGGGCTTTTTATTGTCTGAATATTTTAAAACAGATATAAAAATGGGCTGACGATAACGCCAACCCATTTCTTTCTTTATCGAATTAAATATTATTTTTACTCAATGTCATAGACCCAATTTCGTGCCTGTTTCTCAGTCGTGGTTTCACAAACATAATAGTCATGATCCCAAGAATCTGGATGGAAGATTTCACGTTTGTGATAGGTCACTTGTTTGGCATTTTCGACACAGGTGAAGCTATCACCTTGGTCTTTGACTTGGGTTCCATTAAGGAAACCACCAATACAGAGAAATCGGGATTGTTTGGGCATTTTTACATCAACTTGCTAAAGCATTTTTCAGTGTGAGGATTAAACGATTTATTTAAGTTGATGTAAAATGAATTTTATTTCACATACTAAATTACGATTAGTGCCAAAGGTTTAAATAAAATGTTATTTACTACTAAAATTTAATTAATACTTAAAAATCTCTGAAGTTAATGAATATTTTCATTTTCTCTCAAAAACTTAATAGCATTCACGACACTATTAAATATAAACTTACTTTCAATTTTATTTAACGGCGTATTATCGTGAGCCAAGCTTTGATTGTTACGCACATCATTAAATGCTTCGAGAATGGATATATTACTTTTTAAAATACGTTCCGACATATCACTTTCTAGCTTTCCTTTTTTCTTCAAATCTTTAATATATTCTCCCAATAAACTATGTAAAGGCTTATCTCTATTTAAATCGATGCTATTTTTTGCACATATTTCACGAATAAAATTTGTTGTAAACGTATGCAATCGATCAAGAGCAGCTTCAGGATTCCCTCTATCCATACTACTTTTCATCTCACTTATTAAAAGCTCTAAAGTGATATTATTTAAAGTAACACTGTTACTAAGCTCTGAAATATCAGGATTACCATTTTGTAATCGTTCAGCAATTCCTATGCATTCATCCATCAATTTAAGATTACTATCAGCAAAAACACCTTCTGCATCACCATAAGAAATAAGTGCTCTAAGTACTCTAGAAACAATAAAGTCTTCTTCTATTTCCCAAAATGCTCTCAATCTTTTAGCTTTAGAAGTTCCGTTTACATAGTAGATCTCTTGCGAAAGTAAAAAATTGTTTATACTAGCCCCATGAAATATGAAAATTTAACTCGATTTAATGATGGGGAATTTAAACGACT
>NZ_JAMXXL010000042.1:0-17935 GCF_024129685.1 Acinetobacter lwoffii
TGAAGACGGCTTATGCCACAATTAAAGGTATTGAAGTCATGCGTGCACTACGTAAAGGACAAGCATCGTCATTTTATTATGGTCAGCCTCAGGGTGAAGTGTGTCTAATCAACAGGGTTTTCGGTCTCTAAGTACTTTTTAAAGGGAACATCATCGACTCAAATCTCTATTTGCAACAGTGCCGTTTAAAGTGCGTGTGATAAATAGAAGTGTAATACAGGAAAATGGTAAGGTTTATCAGCCTAGTCATCTGTCCATTATGTAGAAAGAGCAGCACTTTAATGTTTATGCTGTTCCAATGTATTACATTCCTTACTTTCTATTTGTAACGTAATTTCAGTAATACTATGATTATGTTTTAGAACGTCTAAGGCCTTTTGATAGAGCTGATCTGGATCGCTATTAGGAGCAACCAAATGAGCAGTTAAATGAATGTTTTTTGAAGATATAGCCCAGACTTTCAACTGATGAATCCCTTCAACACCCTCTAGCATCAATAAATCATTTCTTAACGACTCAATATCAATCTCATCAGGAACCCCTTCAAGCAAAATATGGATACTTTGTTTTAATAAAACCCAAGTTCGAGGTAAAACCCAGAAGCCAATTAACACAGCGATTACGGTATCTACCCACATCCACTGGGTAAAATAAATGACCACTCCTCCGATAATCACGCCTATCGATCCCAGTGCATCACTAAGGACTTCTAAATATGCGCCTTTCACATTTAGACTTTCTTGAGCACTCGCAGAAAGGATTTTCATTGAAATCAAATTTATGACCAAACCAATGACTGCGACAATCATCATTCCAACACTTTGAATTTCAGCAGGATGCGTAAAGCGTTGGTAAGCTTCATAGACAATATATATCGCCACCACAAAAAGCATCACTGCATTAAACAGAGCCGCTAAAATTTCGAATCGCTGATAGCCAAAAGTTCTTTTATCATCTGCGGCTTTTTTACCAATTTTGATAGCAGCAAGAGCAATAGCTAATGCGGCTACATCAGTAAACATGTGAGCGGCATCAGACAGTAATGCTAAACTTTGGGTAATAAAAGCAGCGACAACTTCTACTATTAAAAAAGTAGTCGTTAAACCCAAAGCAAACATTAATTTCTTACTATTTCCTTCAGTAACAACCGCATGGCTATGATCATGATGTTCTGACATAAAATTTTCCTTATTCAATCCATGATTAGCAGAGATACTTGAGACAGACCCAATATCTCTGCTAAAAATTGCTTAATCTAATGGATTAAGAAGCTTTCTTTTCATTCATCCAGCGGTACAGTACAGGCAATAAAACCAATGTAAGCAGGGTAGAGGAGATAATTCCTCCAATTACTACAGTCGCTAAAGGTCTCTGTACTTCTGCCCCAGTCCCGGTTGCCAAAGCCATCGGAACAAACCCAAGGGAAGCAACACAAGCGGTCATTAACACAGGTCTTAAACGCAAAATTGCACCCTGCCACGTTGCATAATAAAGGTCATATTGTTGTCGCAACTCTTTGATAAAGGTGAGCATGACTAAGCCATTCAGTACAGCCACCCCCGATAGTGCAATGAAGCCAACCCCTGCTGACATGGATAATGGAATGTCACGCAACCACAACGCGATTAAGCCTCCACATAAGGCAAACGGTACACCACTAAAGACCAGTAAGCTTTCTTTGATATTATGGAATACAGCCATCAATAAAATAAAGATCGTCAACAATGCGAGCGGAACCACCAATTGCATACGCGCTTTTGCAGACATCAGATTTTGAAATTGACCGCCATAATCTATCCAATAACCGCTTGGTAATTCCTGTTTGGATAACGTGCTCTGAAGCTCTGTTACGAATGAGCCTAAATCACGTCCTTCTACATTTGCAGTAATAACCACTCGACGTTTACCATTTTCACGGCTGACCTGATTAATACCCAGGATATTTTCAACGCGTGCCACATCTTGCAGTTGGACTAAACCACCATTCGGCAATTGAATAGGAAGTACCGCTAACTGTTCAGGACTACGCTGGGATTCATCTAGACGGATGACAAAATCAAAACGCTTGTCTCCCTGTAAAATTGTTCCAACATTCTGGCCACCGACACTTGTAGCTACCAGATCCTGAATTGCTCTTACCGACAAGCCGTATTGTGCGGCTCTGGACTTATCAACTTCTACATTCAACAAGGGTAAGCCGCTGGTTTGCTCTACATTAACGGCTGTCGCGCCTGAAATTGATTTAATTTTCTGAGAAATCTTATTCGCTTCACGATTCAGAATTTCCATATCATCGCCAAATAATTTGACACCCACATCACTTCGCACCCCTGAAATTAACTCGTTAAAACGCAGTTCAATGGGTTGCGAGAACTCACTGTTATTTCCCGGCAATGTCGCTAAGAAAGTAATCATTCTTTGGCGAAGCTCATCAATCGTTTGTTTTGGATCAGGCCATTCATCATGAGGTTTTAACAGTACCACGCCATCTGAAATGTTGGGTGGCATGACATCTGTGGCCACTTCTGCTGTACCGGTACGGGCAAAGATTGCTTTAATTTCAGGAAATTCTTTCAACAGTAACTTTTCAGTATTTTCCTGCATTCTCAGTGACTGTTCTAACCCTGTACTTGGGGAACGCATTTGCTGAACAGCAAAATCACCTTCACCCAGTTGAGGTGCAAACTCGCTACCTGTTTGAGTGGCTAGCACGCCCGTAAGCACTAAAATACAGGCAGCCACAATAGTCACAAATAAACGAAGCTCATAGGCTTTATCTAAAAGCAGTTCATATTTGGTTTTAAGCCAATGCATCCAGCGACTTTCGGTTTCCTTGACTTCTCCAGTGACAAATAGGGCAACTGCGGCTGGCACAAAAGTGACAGATAAAATCATGGCCCCAATTAAAGCCAGTACAACAGTCATTGCCATAGGATGGAAAAGTTTGGCTTCTACACCCGTCAGGGTAAAGATAGGTAGATAAACCACCAAAATAATTAACTGTCCAAAAATCAGAGGACGACGCGCCTGTTTTGCAGCCAAGAAGACTTCTTTAAATCTTTCAGAACGGCTAAGTAAACCACCTTTCAGCTTCTGAGCTTCTGCTAGCCGACGGATACAGTTTTCTACAATAACCACTGCACCATCAATAATAATACCGAAGTCCAGTGCCCCTAAACTCATCAGATTTGCACTAATCTTCTGCTCTGCCATTCCCGTCAAGGTAAACAGCATTGACAGTGGAATAACGCAAGCCGTGATCAGCGCAGCACGGAAATTACCTAGAAAGAGAAATAAAATAACAATGACGAGGATTGCACCCTCAATCAAATTTTTCTGAACGGTTTTGATCGCCCGATCAACCAAATGCGTACGGTCATACACAGTCTCAATCACCACACCTTTAGGTAGCGATTGCTGGATCGATTGCACCTTTTCATCAATGGCTTGAGCAACGGTACGGCTATTTTCTCCCATCATCATCATGGCAATACCCAATACAGTTTCTTCACCATTATAGGTTGCAGCCCCTGTTCTCAAGTCATGACCAATTGAGACATTGGCGACATCTGCCACCCGAATCGGATAGCCGTTTTTATTGGCAATACTGATGTTCTGGATATCTTCAATCGTGTTTAAAGTGCCGGGAACACGAACCGTTAGCTGTTGTCCATTTTTCTCAATATAGCCAGCACCACGGTTTTCATTATTCTCTGTTAAGGCAGTTTGTAAATCAGACAAAGGAATTTGCAATTGTTGCAATCGGTTCAGATCCGGGGCAACCACATAGGTTTTATTAAAGCCACCAATGCTGTTGATCTCCGCAACGCCTTTTACGCGCTGTAATTGTGGCCTTACAATCCAATCCTGAATTTCACGTAAATCCATAGCCGAATAAGCGGTCCCATCCGGTTTTTTAGCATTTGGTTCGGCTTTAATCACCCATTGATAGATTTCACCTAAACCTGTCGAAATAGGTGACATGTTAGGTTGCACATCTTCAGGCATTTCTCCCATTGCTTCTTGCAAGCGCTGGTTGATAAGCTGTCTGGCCCAGTAAATATCCGTGCCATCTTCAAAAATGATGGTCACTTGCGATAAGCCGTAGCGTGAAATAGAACGGGTTTGTTCCATTTTCGGCATGCCTGACATGGCATTCTCGATTGGATATGTAATCCGCTGTTCCATTTCTAAAGCCGTAAAACCATTGGCTGAAGTGTTAATCTGCACCTGAGTATTGGTAATATCTGGTACAGCATCAATCGGTAACTTTTGATAACTATAAATACCAATAGCAATCCAAGCCGCAATAAACAGCATGACCCAGATTGCGTTATGGATAGAAAACTGGATCAGTCGATCAAACAGTCCTTCAGGTTTTACCGATTCGTGGTCTGGAATTTGAGGAGTTTCAGTGCTCATGTGAAGCCTCTCCTTTTTCCAGCTCGGATTTCAGTAAAAAACTGCCTTGAGCGGCATATTTTTGTCCCTGACTAAGCCCACTCACCACTTCAATCCATTGGCTCTCCCCAGATGATTGCCCTAATTTCACAGGTTGCGGACTGAATTCAACTTTTTGTCCATGCTGAGTGGCGACAAAAACCACATCTTTTCCATCGACATTCTGAACTGCGGACTTAAGTACCCGTAATGCGGTACTTTCACTCCGTTGTTGCAACTGTACGTTCACCATCAAGTTTGGACGTAATTCGGTTGCATTCGATTCAACTTTTGCTCGCACCTGAAGACGACCTGTTTGAATATCCGCTTCAGTATTTAAAGTCTGAATAACAGCTTGATAAACCTTTTCTGTTTGCAAGGATTTAAATTCGATCTTTTGATTCGGGGCTAAGCCCATAATTTCAGAATTTGGAACAATAAACTCAAGCCAGAGTTGATCTAACCGGTCTATCGTAAAGAGTTGATCGGCTAACTGAACATTTTCCCCGAGAACCAAATCCTTTTTACTGATCACGCCAGAAATGGGAGCTTTCAAAATATAGCGTCCGTTACTGGCATTCACTGCACCAAATGCACTTAAACGTGATTGGGCCGCTTGAACCTGAATTTGTGCCCGTTTATAGCTGTTATAAGCACGTTGATAGTCCTGTTTTGCTGAAATGCCCTGTGACCAAAGCTGACGCTCACGATCATAGTCTTGTTTCGCCAGTTCAAGGTTGGTTTGTTCAATTTTAAGATTGGCCTGCTGATCAACTAGATCAGGAACAAGCAACGCAGCCAAAGGCTGTCCTTTCTGAACTTTTTGACCGAGTTCTACATAGACATTTTCTACATGACCACTAAAACTCGGTGAGACGTGCGCTTGCTGGTCAGTATTCACATTCAGTTTGGCAGGATAAGAACTTAATTTAACCACCGGGCCTTGATCGACCGCTGATAATTGTATGCCCTGTTCCACCAGTTGCTTGGCAGTCAGGCTCACACCTTCTGCATGCTCTTCGGTTTCACCGCCATGTTCTTCTCCGCTTTCTTCCTCTGCATGTTCATCTGATGTTTCCGATTTATTCTTACCAGTTAAGATCAAAAAAATACTGAGGAGTACGGTAGCGCCGATAACCAAACTAATCAGTAGAGGTTGAGAGATTTTTCCGCTCTGTTTTTTTAAGCTGTTTTTAAGATCGAACATGTTAATTTCCCCCACCAATGACAGGCATGGCCTGTATGTCTTGCCATAAGTTTTGATTGATTTGTGCAATAGCATCTTTCGACATGACTTCACTTGGGCTAATGCCTAAGCTCAAACTTTCTGCTTCAATGGCCTTTTGCCAGCCATCCCGTAACAACTGGACTTTACGCAGACGGATGTCTTGTAATTGAAGCGTGGCTTGCTGAACATCGGTTAAAGCAAACTTGCCTGCCAAGAAACCTTGTAGCGTCTTACTTTGAACTTGAGTCGCCAAAGGAATTTGAGTCTCGTCAACGACTTTGAATTGCAGCTCTAAACCCTGCAACTCGGTTAAAATTGTGCCTATTTGCAGCGCATTTTGCTTCAGATAAAACTCTTTCTGACGCTCTAATAAGTTCATTTTTTCTTGCGCGATTTTTATGCCATTTTGCTGACGATCGAAAATATTAAGCGGTACACTGACTCCGACTACTAATTGATTTTGTGTGGAGTTTTCCAAGGATTGGGTGCGGTTGACACCTAGGTTTAAAGTGGGGTTAGGACGTGCCTTTGCCCTTAGTTGATCAACCGTTGCTTGAGACTCTAATACCAGTAAAGCTCGATATTTCTCAACGTAGTTTTCCGCTAAATATTCTTGAACCTGTTCATGAGTCGATTTTGGCCAGAGCTTTTGTGAAGAGAGGTTTACCTGCAATGACTTATCAGACGTACCCCATAAATTTGATAATTGTTGGGTGGCCACTTGTACCTGTAAGTCTGCCTGTCTAAAAAGACGGATATTTTCAGCATGGCTTAAACGTGCGCGATTTACATCTACTTGGGCAATACTGCCTGCATTAAAGCGCTTTTCGATTGCTTGAAGGTTTTCTTGGCTCACCCGAAGTTGTTCATTGACAATGTTTTTTTCAAGTTCAGCAATGGCCAGTTGTGACCATACATATTTCACTGCAAGCTCAATTTGTGCTTGATAAATCTTCTGTTTCAGCGCTGTTTTATCTGTAGAGAGACTGGCTAATTTTTGGTTTGCTCTTCGCTCACCAAAAATATCCAAGGGTTGTGATATGCCAATGGTAAGCTCTTTTTCATTATTTGAACCAAATCCCGTTTGTTCAACTGACAGTTCAGGATTTTTAAACAGCTTACTTTGCTGAAGATTCGTGGCATTAATGCTGTTTTGCGTTTCCCAGAAATTTTGGGACGCTTGATATTGGTTAACCTGCTCAATAGCTTGCTGCAGCGTTAAATCTTGAGTACTGGCGACTACGGAAGTACTGAAGCTGATCATTGCAGATAGCAAGATACCGCTACCTAAGGCTGACCAGGATAAATTCAGGATGGAGGTATCCTGATGTAATTTGTTTTTTGACATGAAAATGCCCCACGCATAATGAAATTAGGAGTGGTGGGCTTTTATAAGACTACCCCACCAATAGTAGGGGCAAATCGGGAGGCGGGGTTAATTGATCCAGATAAGGGGGTTTATAAAAAGTTATTCCCAAATAAGTTGGGGTAATGCCGGTCTCAAAATTAGCTTTAAGCTTCAGATCATCGGGTGGGTCAATCTGAATCACGATTGTATTTGAGAAATGACTGCACTTTTCGTTAAAACAAACCTTCTGACAATAGTCATAGATTTCTTTATAGTTTTCTAGGGAATAAAGTGCTTGACGAGGACTATCACTCTTTTCGTCTAAATCGATTGGATTAGAGAGTATTGAATTGGGTATGTTTGGCATTTCATGCAGACAAGCAGCCTCTGCCACACTCCAAATATTCTGGAATGTGAATAAGAGTACCAATATCTGGATTAGAAATGTTTTTCTCTTCATACACAAATCTGTATTTAAAACACCAATCGGAAGCTAACCAAAGCTATCTAAGATCTGATCACAAAATTTAAGTCACCTTAATCTTTTTGCAGCCTTAAGTAAAGATATACAGAGTTTTTGAAAAAAGCATAGGTCTAGATAATCAAGCTAGATTTTTTAGAACTCCACATTGGTCAATTGTACATAAACCATCACAAGTACCTCTTAAATCAGATAATTGTTCAATAAGCTTTTGTTGCTTGATTATATTTTCTCTGATAGCACTGACATGTAAGTCAATTAATTCATTCACATCTGAACAATTTTTCTTGGGATTATCTTTATAGGTGAGTAATTGACGAATTTCATTCAAACTCATATTTAAAGTTCGGCAATTCAAAATAAACTTAATTCGCTCAACATAGCCTATATCGTAAAGGCGGTAATTTCCTTCCGTTCTTTCGGGTTCCGGAATTAAACCTTCCTTTTCATAAAACCTAATTGTTAATACTGAACATGAGGTTTTTTTAGAGAGTTCACCAATTTTTAAATGCATTGAGTTGGTATTTCCAAAAAATCTTGACTCTATAGTAACTATAGGGATTCTAATATTCAAAGTTTATAAATTTTTTTAATGGGTATAATTATGAGTGGTTGTGGATGTAGTAAAGAAACACCATGCAAAGATAAGAAATCTCAACAAGAAAATCATCCATCAATTGCAGAAGCAAACAATTCAAAGAATTGTAATAATACGCTTAGCTGTTGTGGTGAAGAGGAAGAAGAAAAATCTTCATCTCCTTGCTGTAACACTTCAAACAGTTGTGAAGATACCGCTCAATCCTGTTGTGGTTCTGATCCCAAAGAAAATTTAAGCACTGAAGACGTTTTAAAAAATTCGCACTACATGAGTGAATACTTAGTTCCCAAAATGGATTGTTCTGCGGAAGAACAGATGGTTCGTATGGCGCTATCTTCAATTGATGGTGTTCAAAAACTCATCTTTGATTTACCTAACCGGTCTTTAAAGGTTCTACATAATCAAAAAGATGAAAATATAACTACCAAACTTGAAGCTTTGGGTTTTGGTGCAAAGCTTGTGAAGACTGAAACTTATATAAGCAATCAACAGGCTAAGCAAACAAGTACCTATACCATTCCTAAAATGGATTGCTCTGCTGAAGAGCAAATGGTCCGTATGGCTCTTGCAGATATTGAAGCAGTTAAAGGTCTTACTTTTGATCTTCCCAATCGAAAACTGAAAGTCTTCCATAATGAAGGGAGTCAGCAAATTACGGCCAAACTTGAAGGACTGGGTTTTGGGGCGAAACTTGATGAAACACAGCTTTCTTCAGGCGATATACCTAATGAACCTGATCCTGTGAGACAAGCTAAAGTACTTAAACTGTTATTAGGCATTAATGCTCTACTTTTCTTTATAGAATTCATCAGCGGAATTATTGCTGCGTCTACAGGATTGATTGCTGATTCTCTAGATATGTTTGCCGATGCAGCCGTTTATGGTATTGCGCTATATGCCGTCGGAAAAGCTGCGAAATATCAAGTGAAAGCAGCCCATTTCGCAGGTTGGATTCAGTTATTACTTGCTGTCATCGTGATTATTGATGTCATTAGACGATTCATGTTTGGAAGCGAGCCAGAATCAACGCTCATGATTGTTATTGGCCTGCTCGCACTTATAGCTAACGTGACATGCTTATATCTTATTTCTGGTCATCGAGAAGATGGCGCACATATGAAAGCCAGTTGGATTTTCTCGGCGAATGACGTTGTCGTAAATATGGGCGTTATATTTGCCGGTGTACTCGTGGCGTGGACGGGATCAGCTTACCCAGACTTAATCATTGGCATCCTGGTTTCTTTATTCGTGCTTAATGGTGCTCGAAAGATTTTGGCTTTGAAGTAAGAGTATCGAAAATGAATCTATTTCAAGTTAAACAAAATCAGATCGTCAAAATTAGAGATCTCAAAAAAGGTAATCAATACAGTCATACCACTGATCCCGTATTGGAACGGCTCCAACTATTAGGTTTTAGAGAGGGTGAAACTCTACAAGTACTCGCTAAAGGTGTTTTTGGCGGAGATCCTGTTTTAGTTCAAATTGAAACTTCAAGATTCGCATTAAGAAAGAATGAAGCTGAAAGAATTTTTGTAGAGTTAGTATCCAATGAAGATTAAGAACATTGCATTAGTCGGTAATCCAAATTGTGGAAAAACCTCTTTATTTAATACGCTTACTGGTACGCGACAAAAAGTTGCCAACTATGCTGGAGTTACCGTAGAAAGAAAAGAAGGTTCTTTTAAATTACCTTCTGGTGATGCAGTACGAGTATTGGACTTACCCGGAACTTACAGTTTAAAACCTAGTAGTTTAGATGAAGAAGTCACCAGGGCAGTTTGTTTGGGCGAGCTAAAAGGTGAAGTTCTACCCGATATTTTTATATGCGTTGTAGATGCCACAAATTTAAGCTTACATTTGAGCTTGGTTCTCGAAGTTCGTGCTCTAAATCGCCCTATGATTCTTGTATTAAATATGATGGATGAGGTCAAAAAGCGTGGTATTTCCATTGATAAGGATAAACTGTCTCAACTGTTAGGTATCCCTGTAGTTGAAGCTGTCGCAGTTAAAACAAAAGGAATTCAAGATTTAATTAATCAATTAGATCAAAAAAATCTTTTTATTACTCCTTATCATTCTGAATTAAGTCATTTTGAACAGGTCAAACAAATCACCAAACAAGTTATTTTAAATAATGACAGTGGTGATAAAAGAACCGCATTTCTAGATAAAATTTTTCTACATCCTGTATTGGGTTTAGTAATCTTAACTTTAACCATGTTTGTGATGTTCCAGGCGGTATTTATATGGGCAACGCCTTTTATTGAATTCATTGAAAATTTTGTCGCATGGCTCAGTGATTTTATTGGACCACTAATCCAACATCCTCTATTAAAAAGCTTGGTTGTGGATGGGGTAATTGCTGGTGCAGGTAGCGTGCTTGCATATATGCCTCAGATTTTGATTTTATTCTTCTTCATTTTAATGCTTGAAGAGTCAGGCTATTTACCCCGGGCAGCATTTCTTTTAGATAAATTAATGTCTAAAGCCGGGCTTAGCGGCCGTTCATTTATTCCTCTGCTATCCAGTTTTGCTTGTGCCATTCCCGGAATTATGGCAACCAGAAGTATCAGCTCTGAACGGGACCGATTAGCAACAATTATGATTGCACCCTTGATGACCTGTTCAGCAAGATTGCCAGTATATGCTTTATTGATCGCGGCATTTATTCCCAACCAATTAATCTACGGCTGGTTAAGTCTGCAAGGATTAGTCCTTTTTGGTCTTTATATGTCGGGAATAGTCTCAGCGTTATTAGTTTCAGTCTTTCTGAAGTTGGTTCGAAAAGATAAAACTGAAAGTATTTTTATTTTTGAACTTCCCACATACCGAATTCCAGATATTAGAAATATTGCATTAGGCTTATATGATAGGGCAACTATTTTCTTAAAACGAGTTGGTGGCATTATCGTTGCGCTGTCTATCTTGTTATGGGTGCTAGTCACGTTCCCTCAACCACCAGATAATGCAACCATGCCGGCCATTAACTATAGTTTAGCTGGTCAGTTAGGGCATTTAATTCATCCTATATTTGCGCCTATTGGGTTTACATGGGAAATATGTATTGCACTCATTCCTGCTATGGCAGCAAGGGAAGTTGTAATTGCTGCTCTTGGGGTGATTTATGCGATGTCAGGTGATGAAGATACAGTAACTCAAAGTCTGTTAAGTCAAATTTCAGGCCCGGATGGATGGGGGTTAGCCACAGGTTTATCATTATTGGTATGGTTTATTTTTGCTCCCCATTGTCTTGCTACGTTAGCAACAATTAGACGAGAAACTGGCAGCTGGAAACAGCCCATCATTATGGCAACTTATTTGTTTGCATTAGCCTACATCTTTTCATTCATCACATATCAAGTTGCGAGTAATTTTTAATTAGCAAATGAATAAAATAAGGGAGCTAGCTCCCTTATTTTATTGAAATACTCACTATAAATGAAGCGCTTTTACAAGAAAAACTGTATAGATATCAATAATATTAAACAGCTTCCTAAGAAAACTTCTAATTTAATTATAAATTATGAAAGAGTTCCCTCTTTTTAGTGCAATTCATGAAATTAGGTTTAAATATCAAAAATTATGGCTTAATGAAGAGCATGATCTTGTAGACACTTTTAGTGAAATAATAATCAAAATATTGGAATGCTCCCAGTAGCCTAGACACAAAACCGATTCTAAAATTCTTATACTCGATATGGATAATTATTCTGAAAATTTTTTAGTATTAATTTCTTGTAGATAAGTGAAGATCTCATCTACTGTAGCTCTCGCTGTTCTAGAAACGCCAATTAATGTTGCAGATGCCATACCTGTCCAATCTCCATATCCAACTAACCACAAGTTAGGTAACTTAATAGACCTTCCATTTTGAACTTCTACAAAGTTATCTCGCTCTACTATATCTATACTTTTTAGATGATTTAATGAAGCCTTAAATCCAGTACACCAAATAATCACATCAATTTTCTCTTTTTTTCCATCTGGCCAAATAACTGCATCTGTAGCTAAAGATTGAAAAGGTGGACGGCTATGTAAGACTCCTCTATTCCTTGCCTCTTTGACACTATCGATCATCACAATATCACCTAGGCCACCTATTGGCTGGTCAACTTTTCTTCCTTCTTGTTGTACTTTTAAACGCTCAGTTGCTCTTAAAAACAGTACTCGACCATCGACATCATCAGGTAAAAATTGAGGCGGAGTTTTTGTGACCCAAATGGTTTCAGCAACTTGTGAAACCTCAGCGAGTATTTGCGCGCCCGAATTCCCCCCACCCACCACGATGACTTTCTTATCTTTAAATGAATCTGCATTCAGGTAATGGGCTGAATGTAACTGCGTGCCTTGAAAGTTTTCCTGTCCCGGATAATCAGGAATAAACGGCTGGCGCCATGTCCCTGTTGCACTGACCACCACCTTGGCTCGCCAAAACTTTTCTCCAGCATATACGTCTAAATACTTTCCCTTCGATTCCACACGATCGACATGTACTGGACGAACAATCGAAAATTGATATCTCTGTTCATAAGCCGATAAATACTGGATCACCTCATTTCGTGTTGGATAGGTCTGTTCAGTGATGGGCATCATCCAACCGGATAGAGAACTCCAGGTATTAGGAGAAAAAAGACGCAATGACTCCCAGGTATGCAGCCAGGCACCCCCCGCTTGATTTTGCTCATCCAATATAATGAATGGGATTTTCTTGCGCTTTAAAAAATAAGCGGTAGATAAAGCGGCCTGCCCACCACCGATAATGATCACATCAGTTTCAGTCTGTTTCTGGTTCAAAGCCTTCACCTTTTCCTTATTTATCTCTGACTTCTTTAATGTAAAAACCCAATCATGAAGACTGGGTTTTTACAATATTCATTGTACCTTTAACAGCACTTCATCGGTACAGCATAAAAGTGTTACTGACCTGGCAATGAGGCGCAGTATTTAATACCATCCAGCATTTATAAACTGCGCTGATTTACACGCTTGGACAAATCTTCTGCCGATTCCTTGCGTTCAGAATAACGATCTGTCAGGTATTTGCTTTGTCCACGAGTCAGTAGGGTGAACTTAAATAACTCTTCCATCACATCCACAATCCGGTCATAGAAAGCCGAAGGTTTCATTCGTCCATCTTCTTCAAACTCCAAAAAAGCTTTTGGAACTGAAGACTGATTTGGAATGGTGATCATCCGCATCCACCGCCCCAAAATACGCATCTGGTTCAGGCTGTTAAATGACTGTGATCCGCCACTGACTTGCATCAAGGCAAGAGTTTTACCTTGGGTAGCACGGATTGCCCCTCCTGCCAGTGGAATCCAGTCGATTTGAGATTTAAAGATTGAACTCATAGAACCATGGCGTTCAGGTGAACACCAGACCATGCCTTCTGACCATGCTAAAAGCTCATGCAGTTCTTTTACTTTTGGATGCTCAGTATCCGCATCTTCTGGTAAAGGAAGCCCTTTAGGATGAAAGATTTTTATTTCCGCCCCAAAATGCTCAAGGATTCGACCGGCTTCAAGAACTGCAAGGCGACTGTAAGAACGTTCTCGATTAGAGCCATACAGCAGCAAAATTCGCGGAGGATGAGCAAGTTCTTTGGCTTGAACTTTTTCAAAGGTGGGTTGCTCAAGAAGATTTAGATCTACATTTGGGAGATTCATAGAGTTAGGCCTCTTTAAAAACTTTCTTTCTCAGCCAGAGTGAAACACTCACCAAGGCAATCAACACAGGAACTTCGACCAGTGGGCCAATAATCGTGGTAAAAGCAACAGGCGAAGCGATACCAAAAGTTGCAATCGCTACTGCAAGTGATAATTCAAAATTATTCCCCGCTGCGGTAAATGCAATTGCTGTGGTCTTAGGATAGTCATTGCCCATCCATTTACTCATAAAGAAGCTGATGAAGAACATTAAAACGAAGTAAATGGTTAAAGGAATCGCGATGCGTAAAACTTCAAGCGGAAGACTCACGACATCACCGCCTTTTAGGCTAAACATGGCCAGAATGGTGAACAGCAAAGCCATTAAACTCAGCGGACTGATTTTCGGAATGAACTTGGTTTCATACCATTCCACGCCTTTCTGTTTCACCAAAATCCATCGCGTTAAGAAACCTAATAAGAACGGAATACCAAGATAAACCAGAACAGCATGGGTGATGGTCCAGAAATCGACATTAATGACCTGCGAAGCGACACCAAAATAGGGTGGAAGGAAGGTCAGGAATAACCAGGCATAGGTACTGAAAAATAGAATCTGGAAGATGCTGTTAAAGGCAACTAATGCTGCAACATATTGATTATCACCACAGGCCAAGCCATTCCACACCAGAACCATGGCAATACATCGAGCAAGACCAATCAGGATGACACCGGTCATATATTCTGGATAACTATGTAAAAATATGATTGCCAGGGCAAACATGAGTACTGGCGCGATCAGCCAGTTTTGTACTAAGGACAAAGTAAGGGTTTTCTTATCCTTAAACACTTGTGGCAAAGTCGCATAGTTCACTTTTGCCAGTGGTGGATACATCATTAGAATAAGACCAATCGCGATTGGAATATTCACTGAATCAATGCTTAATTTATCGAGTGCGACAGAAGCCTGAGGAAAGAAGTTTCCGATGGCAATGCCTAAGGCCATGGCAATAAAAATCCATAGCGTCAGGTTGCGATCTAAAAAAGATAAGCGTTTTTCAGACATTTCACTTACTCAACGTTCGAAATTTGATTAATTGCTGCAATCAATTCTGAGCGAGATAGTTTATCTACATTAAGTTTAAATAAAGCATCTAAGCGACGATTGATATGTTCAACAGTGCTCATAAAGGCTTTCATTTTTTCTTCTTTATTCACGTCTAAGTGTGAAGGATCAGCCAAGCCCCAATGTGCCTTGATTGCTCCACCCAAATAAAGTGGACATGCTTCTTGAGCAGCAGAATCACATACTGTGATCACAACATCAGGTTGATATTGTTCACAATCATTAATCGTTTTACTCCATAAACCTTCGGTAGATAATCCTAAGTTTTCAAGGGTTTCTAAAGTTAGCGGGTGAACTTGACCTGAAGGCTTACTCCCAGCGCTATAGGCTTTCCAACCTTCTGGTGCTCGGCTATTAAACAAAACTTCAGACAAAATGCTACGGCAGCTATTTCCAGTACATAAAAATAAAAATTTCATTGAATTACTCACAATAACTATTTACAGAAAGGGGGTGTTGATCATCCAGCTTTGATTGAGATTGAACCGTCTTCAAAATATCTAAAATTTCATAACACCAGTTGGCCAATTTTGGATTGATACTGTAGTAAACCCATTGGCCTTGTCTGCGATCTTGAAGTAGCCCTGAAGCACGTAAAAGGGCTAAATGTCTTGAAATTTTCGGTTGACTGAGTTGTAGTTTTTCAGTCAAATCACATACACATAGTTCTTTATTTTCAACAATTAATGTCACTATATTGAGACGTGTTTCATCTGATAAGCATTTAAAAAAATTAACTTGATCCATATAAATCTCCTTCACATTCTTTCCATTCAAGAGATGAGAAAGTACTATTTAATTCTTTGGCCATTTTCATCAATAATTTTTTCACCATCTTCTTTGCTAAATGCGCCTTTCTGAGGAAACGGGAGAATATCCAAAACAACTTCAGAAGGACGACACAAACGTGTACCTAAATCCGTAACAACGAATGGGCGGTTAATCAAAATAGGATGTTGAAGCATAAAATTTAAAAGCTGTTCATCAGACCAATCTTCCCGAACAATTTCTAAATCAGAATATGGAGGTACATTTTTACGAATTGCTTCTCTAACACTTAAACCAGCACTACGAATAAGTTCAATTAATTCTGCTTTCGAAGGTGGGGTAATTAGATATTCAATAACGATTGGTTCAATTCCTGCATTTTGAATTAAAGCTAAGGTATTCCTTGATGTACCACACTCAGGATTGTGATAAATCTTTATGGTCGAGAACATTTTGACTAACACTGCTATTAGAAACTCAGATATACTTATATACGTATTTCCACATATATGTAAATACGTATATTGATTTTATTTAAATTACTTAATGTCAATAAATGTATATATATTCTTGCAAATTCTTATGAGTGAGAAAAAACTCGTTATTTAAATATGTAAATTTAGAGTATACCCTAAAATTACATTTTAAAAGTTCTTAAAAACATGTACCATTTAAATGTTTTTTAATCATAAGTAACATGTAACTTTGGTATTAAAGATTTATAATTTACGAAATTGTTCATTTTTATCCAATTGGGGCGTAAAAAGTGAAAGGCCAAAAAGTAGGCTATGTGCGAGTGAGTTCGGTCGAGCAAAATACGGGACGTCAACTTGAGGGAATTGAAGTCGACCGGATTTTTGTTGACCGTGCTTCAGGTAAAAATACCGACCGACCGAAATTTCAGGAAATGTTGAATTATGTCCGGGAAGGAGACCGGGTGATAGTACATTCCATGGATCGTTTTGCGCGAAGCTTAAAAGATTTGGTGACTGAAGTGGATAAACTGGTCAAACGAGGGATTGCCATCCAGTTTGTAAAAGAAAATATTACTTTTACGGCCCAATCCACCCCGATGGATAATTTGATGCTGCAACTGATGGGTGCTTTTGCACAGTTTGAACGTGAGATCATTTTAGAGCGGCAAAAGGAAGGAATTAAACTTGCCTCTTCTCAAGGGAAGTACAAAGGCCGGGTACATAAATTGAAACCTGATCAGGCTGAAGCTTTGCGACAAGACTGGAAGGAAGGGAAGTACCCTTCAAAAATGGCATTAGGCCAGGCATTTGGAATTAGTCGCCAAGCGGTATATCGGTATTTAAAAGCCGGGAAATAACTCAATTGAAATTGGCGACTATATTTAGTTTAGCTTATGAAAATCGTGAAACGTTGATTAAATAATAAGTGCAGAAAGCAAAGAGTTACTAATTTTATACAATATAAGTTTTTGATTTATAATTAATTAACTCGATTGCAATCTAGCTTTTTCAGCAACGATTTATCTTTTTTAAAATAGTATTAATTTATTTTTTTGAGAACAAACCTTAACAAAATTACAAGTTTGTAATTTTGTCGTCATTCGGATGTATATATTTACTCATTATTATAAGTAAAGATTTTTTTGGTCCAAGATATGATTAGATTCAATAATATGTACATGAAGATTATTTTAGTTATTTTTACTATAGTTTTTTCAACCAGTAGTTTTGCTGATGGGGGACTCCGTTTCTTAGAGAAAAATTTAGAAATAATTAACAAATAATTAACATAGTAATTTAAATTAAAAAGTGATTTATCAGGTGAATTTTAACTATATAAATAATTTATTTAATTTAATAAACCTTTCATAAATCATTTTTTGCTCAGTTCTATGTTGTAAATTCCAGCAATTATCATAGCCACGCGGCTGTTACTGAAGAGAATAGTAAGAAGCTAATATTTACTGTAGGTTTGACCACTACGTTTTAATCGTAGAAATTATAACCGTTTTTATTACTCAAAGTTTAACTTTTGTGATTATCTAAAAACACATAGCGGTCGAATGGCCATATTAACTGACTTAAAATCAGTCGCATACTTTAATGTAGCGGTTCTGATAGCACAAAAGTTCGCAGCATGAAAACGGAACCGGCATAATTGATTTATAGTGAACCCATACACTAAGCATAATGATTTAGAGGACGATAATCCCAATGAAAAAATTCCTTTTAGGAGCTGTTGCCGCATCTGTTTTGGCCTTTTCAGGCAATGCTATGGCCAATTTTGTGGCAGGTCAGGACTATCAGGTGGTTGCAAAACCAGTCA
>NZ_JAMXXL010000043.1:0-17839 GCF_024129685.1 Acinetobacter lwoffii
TCGTTTAAATTCCCCATCATTAAATCGAGTTAAATTTTCATATTTCATGGGGCTAGTATAAACAATTTTTTACTTTCGCAAGAGATCTAATGATTGAGTAATATATTTATTAATTAATTGAATATTTTAATTTGACCCAGACCTTATAGGTATAAAGCCATGCCTATTCAGTTTTAGACATTTTTTCCTATTTTCTGCATTGTGAGCAGCATAAGTTGAACTTCACAATCTGGAGGTGGAGATGTCTACAAATAAAGTGAATATAAATACGCTGATTGACGAGGCAAAGTTTACGCCCTTTCATTGGGGAGTATTGATCTGGTGTTTGCTGATCATTATTTTTGACGGTTATGACCTGGTGATCTATGGGGTGGCGTTGCCGCTGCTGATGCAAGAATGGTCGCTAAGTGCGGTGCAAGCGGGAATGCTGGCCAGTACTGCCTTATTCGGGATGATGTTTGGTGCCATGAGTTTCGGCACTTTGTCCGATAAACTCGGCCGTAA
Source organism: Acinetobacter lwoffii (assembly GCF_024129685.1). Lineage (GTDB taxonomy): Bacteria > Pseudomonadota > Gammaproteobacteria > Pseudomonadales > Moraxellaceae > Acinetobacter > Acinetobacter lwoffii_X. The sequence continues at coordinate 505 of NZ_JAMXXL010000043.1, forward strand.
AAAGACCATCATGATCTGTGTGGCTATTTTTAGTGGGTTTACCTTTATCGGTGCCTTTGCCACATCACCAGTCGAATTCGGGATTTTACGTTTCCTGGCTGGTCTTGGAATTGGCGGTGTCATGCCTAACGTCGTGGCATTGATGACCGAATATGCCCCTAAACGCATCCGCAGCACGCTGGTTGCCCTGATGTTTAGTGGTTATGCCATTGGCGGGATGACTTCTGCGCTACTCGGTGCATGGTTGGTACCTCAATTTGGCTGGAAAATCATGTTCCTGCTTGCCGGTATTCCATTGCTCATCTTGCCGATTCTATGGAAATATTTACCAGAATCCCTGATGTACCTGACCAACAAGCAACAGACGGCTCAAGCACATACTATTATTCAGAAAATTTCTCCGACACAGGTCATTACCAGTGACACCCAGTTTGTACTGAATGAAGTGCAAAAAGGGGATGAAGCACCATTAAAAGCACTGTTTCAACAAGGCCGTAGCTTCAGTACCTTTATGTTCTGGCTGGCATTCTTTATGTGCCTGTTAATGGTCTATGCACTGGGTAGCTGGTTGCCAAAACTCATGATTCAGGCAGGTTACTCGCTGGGTGCAAGTATGATCTTCCTGTTCGCGCTGAATATTGGTGGAATGGTGGGTGCCATTGGTGGTGGGTATCTCGCAGATAAATTCCATATCAAAAAAGTGCTGACTATCATGTTCTTATGCGGTGCCATTGCATTGATTCTGCTTGGCTTTAACAGTCCGCAATTCGTGCTGTATACCTTGATTGCTGTGGCAGGTGCTGCAACGATTGGCTCACAAATTCTGCTCTATACCTTCGTGGCGCAGTATTATCCATCGACGGTACGTTCTACCGGTATGGGTTGGGCATCAGGTATTGGACGTATTGGTGCGATTGTTGGGCCGGTACTCACTGGTGCTTTATTAACCATGAATTTACCGCATCAAATGAACTTCTTTGCAATTGCGATTCCTGGCGTAATCGCTGCGCTGGCAATTTTCCTGGTGAACTTAAAAACTTCCGTAGATGGCCAAGCCCTTGCAACACCTGATGTGAAGCCGAATCCATTGGCAAAAGAAGTGACACATTAAGTTAGATTTCAATCAATAAAGATAATATTCCCAATGATATAGATCGCCATCGTAACGGGTGGTGATCTGTTGCTAGAATCGAAACGCATAATAAAAAGCGAGTTTAGGATGAACACGACACAATTATTTAATCAACCAACAATCACATTCAAACGCACAGTTCTGATGAGCATGATGGCAATGAGTTTAGGGGGCATCAGCTTGTCGACTCAAGCACAAACCATAGCTCAGTCGAATCAGCAGGAAATTGAACAACTTCGCCAAGAAGTTCAGGCCTTACGCGCACTGGTTGAGCAACAGCAAAGACAGACGGCCGTGGTCACAGCACATGTTGCAGCAACACCCGCCCCAGCAAGCAAACCTGTCATGAAAATTGCCAGTGGTGCCGAATTTAATCTTTATGGAAATATTCGTGCCGATGCCTCTTATCAGGCTGAAGGTGGTTCAGCAGCACGTATGTATAACCAGATTAACGCTGTACCTTTAGAAGGTGTCGGTGAGCGTAGTGATGAATTTAAATCTACTCTGGCTGCAACCCGTTTAGGCATGGATTTTAAAGCACCAGTCGGTGCTGGAGATAAAGCTTTAAGCGGTAAAGTTGAAGTGGATTTTCTGGGCGGCGCAAGCTTTGATAACTTGCGTATCCGTCATGCTTATATCAGCTATGCCAACTGGTTGATCGGTCAAACCTGGTCGAACTTTGCAGTGCCAGATTATATTCCGGAAACTGTAGATGCATTGGTTTACGCTGGCGGTTCAATTAAACGGACGCCACAAGTTCGTTATACCAGCACAATCAGTCCTGAAACCAATCTGGTATTTGCAGTAGAAGATCCTAAAGATGCAACCATTACTGGTATTAAACAGCGTCTACCTGCTTTAACAGCACGTTTAAATCATAAATTTGCTGATAATCTTACAGTCAGTGCCCGTGCGATGGGGAATGAAAAACGTGTCAATGAAGATGAAAAAACCGCATGGGGTGTAGGGCTTGGTGCCAAGTATGATGTTGTTCCGGGTACAACGCTCAAAGCTGACTATTACCATGTTAAAGGCGATAGCAGCTTTGTGTCTTATGCAAATACGGGTGTGATTACCGCTGCAAATGGCGATTTATTACAAAGCGAATTTGATTCAATTTCAGTTGGCCTAACCCAGCAGTTTAATGACAAATTGCGCGGTACATTGGGTTATGGCTATATGAATTTTAGTAATGATCAAGACTATGTTAATGCACTAATCGCCTCAACTCCTGCGGATGCGACACAATCTAATGCGACCAAGGCTAATAAAGACTTATGGCAAGCTTGGGCTAACGTGTTCTATAGCCCAACCAAGCCTTTAAGTTTCGGTCTGGAATATGTCTATGGTGAACGTGAAGCATTAGGTGCAGCCACAAATGGCAGCACTAAAGGTGAAGATAACCGTATTAATGCGGTGGCTATTTACAACTTCTAAGACTTCTTTTGCATAAGATAGTCTGATCTGTAACAGAAGCGTGGATGAATTAATCCGCGCTTTTGCTATTTTGAAGAATGGTTTCTGCCAGCAGATTGACTGCATCTTCAATCTGGGCTGTCCATTCAAACGAACAATTCAGGCGAATATAATGTTGGCTTGCAGGCTCAGGCTTAAACAGCAGTGCAGGGGCAATTGAAATATGTTGTTGAAGTAATTGTTCATAGAGCTGCTGGGCATCGACTTCTTTAGGCAACTCAATCCAGAGAAAATAACCACTGGAATAATAGTAAATTTCACAGATGCTTCCCAAACGCGCTTTGAGTTCCTGATAAAATTTCTTTTTATATTTTTCCAGATGCTGCCTTAAATGCCGCAAATGTTTTTCATAATAATGATGTGAAATAAATTCGACCAGCGCATTTTGAAGTAAGGGACTGACCGTTAAAGTGCTCATGAGCTGTAAGTGCTGAATGGCATCGGAAAATGGGCCGGCATACACCCAACCGACGCGTGCACCCATCCCCAGCGTTTTCGAAAATGAGGCGCAGTGTAAAACCATCTGATGCCGATCAAAATATTTAACGGGTAGCGGTTTGGATGAACCATAATTTAATTCCTGATAAACATCATCTTCGATTAAATACACCTGATATTCATACAAGAGTTCCGCAATTCTTTGTTTGATTTCAGAACTGACGGTAAAGCCAATCGGATTATGGGCATTCAGCATCAGCCAGCACACCTTGATCGGATACTGTTTTAAAGCCTGTTCAAATGATTCCAGATCAAAGCCAAACTGTGGATGTTCCGGAATCGTAATCACCTGTAATCCCAGACGCTCGGTTGCCTGCCAGGCACCATAAAATATGGTTTGCTGTAGCAGAATAAAATCACCGGGTTGGGTTAAGGCCTGTAAAGACAGATTCAGTGCTTCTAGTGCGCCGGATGTAATGACAATGTCATCTTGATTGCAGGTAACTCCTTGTAATTGATAACGGTTAGCAATCAGTTGCCGCAAGTTCTGATTGCCGGGCGGCATATGATTCTGGTTGTTATAACTGCTTTTTCTTTTGGCCTGCTGCGCCAGAATCTGCATAAATTTGGCGTTATATAACAGTTCTGCATTGGGAAAGGCAGAACCAAAAGGCACAATCTCTGCTGACTGAGTCGATTTTAAATAATTAAATACCACCGAATTGATTTGAATTTTAGGATTTAAACCAATCTGGGCGGACTGTTTGCTATTGAGCAGCGCTTGAGTGTGTTCTGCAACGTAATAGCCCGATTTGTCTTTGGCATAGACCAGACCTTGTGCTTCAAGTTCCTGGTAAGCATTGAGTACCGTCATCAGGCTATAACCAGATAATTGGGTCTGTTCGCGAAGTGAGGGCAATTTTTCATGTGCCTTCCATACGCCATTTTCAATCATCTGACGAATATTCTGTGCCAATTTTTCAGACTTATACATATACTTTCTTGAACTAAAACTGTTCTAATTATTTTGATTTATAGCATATTTTAAGATACTCAATATAACAAAAGGGAGGAATAGGATTGTTGTCATTCTATTTTTTAAGCTTGAGTCTTGATGCACGACAATTAAAGTGAAAATCAGGTCTCAAATTTTCTGTGGAAATTTTATCTCTACATAAATCATATTCCCATTTTTATACGCCTCAGTCACTTGGCTTAATTTGTCACAATTCGATACTTACAAAGTTAGATTTCCTTGCTAAATTCAATCCACATGATGATAAAAAGTAAGTTACGGTTTCAGACCGAGCCATCATGTAACTATAAAAACGATACGCAAATACGGACCAATAACAAGCACAAAGGAGTGGAAAATGCTCGGAAATATGATGTTTCAGCCTTTACTGATCAGCAGCATGATTGAACATGCAGGACGCTATCATGCCGATACCGAGGTAATTTCCAAAAATACCGATACCACTATTACAGTGACCAATTGGGGAGAAATTCACCAAAACTCGAAACGTTTTGCCAATGCATTACAACAACTCGGCTTGGCGCAGGGAGATCGGGTCGCGACTATTGCCTGGAATAATCATCGCCATTTAGAGTCCTGGTATGCCATTTCTGGCAGCGGCCTGGTCTGTCATACGATTAACCCGCGCTTATTTCCGGAACAGCTCATTTTTATTATCAATGATGCTGCGGATCGCGTGGTGCTGTTTGATAAAACATTTGTCCCTTTAATTAAAGCCGTGAAAGCGCTGTTGACCTCGGTCGAGCATTTTATCTGTCTGGATGCGGCTGATCCGGCAGTTAGAGAAGCGATTCCAGAAGTTCAGTTTTATGATGATCTGATTGCCGGCCAAAATGCAGATTTTGAGTGGCCAACACTTGATGAAAACTCGGCAAGCTCTCTGTGTTATACCTCAGGAACCACGGGCAATCCCAAAGGTGTGCTGTTTAGCCATCGCTCTACAGTATTACATAGCTATGCCATCATTTTACCTGACTCCTTAAATGTCTCGGCTGCCGACATTATGTTGCCTGTGGTGCCGATGTTCCATGTAAATGCGTGGGGCACGCCGTATGCCGCTGCAATGGTCGGATGCACTTTGGTTCTTCCTGGACCGGGTCTGGATGGCACCAGTCTGGTCAACCTGATTGATACTTATCAGGTTTCGGTAGCACTTGGCGTACCGACCATCTGGCAAGGTTTGATTGCGGCCGCAAATCAGTCAGGTTCTAAATTGGAAAGCTTAAAACGTAATGTGGTTGGCGGATCTGCATGCCCACCGGCCATGCTAAGGGCTTTCAAAGAACAGTTTAATTGTGAAACGATCCATGCCTGGGGCATGACAGAAATCAGTCCATTAGGTACAGCGAATCAGCTCAAGACCAAACATTTGCATCTGTCTGATGAAGAAAAATTACAGATTCGTCTGTCTCAAGGCCGTCCGCCATTCGGGGTTGACCTACGTTTGACTGATGCAGAAAAAGGGACGCATGAAATTGAACGTGATGGACAAACCACAGGAAATTTACAGGTCAAAGGGCATTGGGTCATCAGCCACTATTTCGGCAAGGAAGAGTCAGCTTTGACTGCTGACGGTTGGTTTGATACCGGTGATATTGCTACGCTGGATCAGGATGGTTTTATGAAACTCAGTGATCGTTCTAAAGATCTAATCAAGTCTGGCGGAGAATGGATTTCATCGGTGGAGCTGGAAAATATTGCCATGGGACATCCGGAAATTGCGATGGCTGCCGTGATTGCCGCCCAGCATCCTAAATGGGATGAGCGCCCGGTATTGATTGCCATTAAAAAACCGGACAGCCAGCTAAGTGAAACTGATTTGCTAGATTATTATGCGGACAAGGTAGCCAAATGGCAGATTCCAGACCGAGTCGTATTTGTTGATGCGATTCCACTCAGTGGTACTGGTAAAATGCTGAAAAAGGATCTGCGTGAATTATATGGCGCAATACTTTTGGAGCAGGCAGTAGGTTAACGCGCCATTTAATCTGAAAATCCCAATATGAAGTCAAAAAACTGATCTCGAATAGAGGTCAGTTTTTTATGTACAGGCTAAGCAGCATTGTCTGTTTAAAAATGCTTTTTCTCAATCCATATCGCCTTGATCGCTACTTTTAGACGATATTGTCCGACAAAAAGTCATATTATATGGCTTAGGCACATAATTTGACCTGTATTGACATGGTCTGAATGTGAGAATTCTTTATCCTGAGCAATATAATAATTAGACAGTTGTACATTAATGAAACTGTCTGCGGATAAGGGGATAAAAATGACAAGCATGCCAACCTATCAGCCGCATTGGATCCGGGAAGATTTCATTGATTTTATTGGTGAAAAAATCTATCCAACTTGGGCAATCAAAAAAGTTAAGGCTGCCGTTATGGGCATTCAAGCCATCAGCCCTGACTTTTTCAAAATTCACTTACGTCCAAATCATAATTTTAAAGCCAAGTCATTTCAGGCCGGCCAGAATATTGCAGTGACTGTTAGACTCGATGGCATACGACATCAGCGACATTATTCTGTGGTGACGGTATTGAAAAATGGTGATCTGATCATTGCGGTTAAACAGCAGGGTAAAGTGTCACGTGCCTTAAGTCTGATGCAAATTGGTGCCGTGATTGAAATTTCACAGCCCCAAGGTGAGTTCACATTGCAAAAATCCACCCAGCCGATTTTATTCCTGGCTTCAGGTAGTGGTATTACCGCCATTTACTCCTTGCTGCAAAAAGCAGTCATTCAGTCTCTGGAACAGATCGACCTGATTTATTTCACTCGAGATGATGCTTTTCATGCTGAACTGAAAACTCTGGCTCTCATGCATCCAAACTTGAAATATCACCATTTCAATACCGTGGAACACCAGCAGCATCTGACGCAGAGCTTATTGCAAAAGCTGGTGCCAGACTTTGCAGAACGAAAAATTTATGCTTGTGGCTCCGCCGGGATGATGAAGGCTGCACTTCGTATCGTTGATAAACTGGAATTAAAATCCAATTTTCATTCGGAATATTTCCAGATTGTGGTCGATGAAAAAATTAAAGCACAGCCAGTACAGTTTTTAAGATCGCAGCAAGAGTTTCAAGCGCAGTCCAACTTACTGGAAAGTGCCGAAAAATCCGGCTTGAGACCAGCGCATGGCTGCCGAATGGGTATCTGCAATACCTGTTCCTGTACCAAAGTCAGTGGTTCGGTACGAAATGTCCTGACCGGTGAAATTGATCATGGTAATAATACCCAGATCAAACTGTGCATTTCTCAGGCAGTGAGTCCTGTGGTGATTAATTTATAAACTATTGATAAGCCATTAATTAAACTATAAGAAGGTGCTCCCATGAATATGCAAATTGATTTTAAACGACATAGCAAAAGCCAATTTCTCAGTCCGGAACAGATTGAGGAATTCGGTGCCAAGGTCGATGCAATCCGCCGCGAGGTCATGGATGATCTGGGGGAAAAAGACGCCGAATATATTTATAAAATCCGCAACTTTGTCCGCTATAGCGAAATTGCCTCACGTGGCATGCTGATGTTTGCCGGCTGGTTGCCACCGGTATGGCTGGCGGGGACAGGTCTGCTCGGTCTTTCCAAAATCGTGGAAAATATGGAACTCGGCCACAATGTCATGCATGGCCAGTTTGACTGGATGAATGATCCGAGTCTGAACGGTGCGACCTATGACTGGGATACGATTTCAACTGGCGATGACTGGAAATACACGCACAACTATATTCATCATACTTATACCAATATTGTGGGGATGGATCATGATGTGGGTTATGGGCTAATTCGAGTTAGTGAATCGCAAAAATGGGAACCACGCTTTCTGTTCAATATTCCATTGGGCATTCAGTTAATGGTGTTTTTCGAATGGTATGTTGGCCTGCAACGCCTGCATTTGGAAGACGTGATTGCTTATAAAACCAAGACCTGGAAAGAAGTTTGGGAAGAAGCAGCACCTTTGCGCCAAAAAATGCGCCGTCAGGTGTTAAAAGATTATGTATTTTTCCCGATCATTGCCGGGCCAAATGCCATTCCGGTATTTACCGGAAATGCGGTGGCCAATGTGATTCGCAGTCTATGGGCTTCTGCCGTCATTTTTAACGGTCATTTCACTGAAGATGCTGAAACCTTTGAAATGGATAATACCGACGATGAAACCCGTGCCGAGTGGTATCTGCGCCAGATTCGTGGTTCGAGCAATTTTAGCGGGACGACCTGGCTGCATATTTTGAGTGGTAATTTGAGCCATCAAATTGAGCATCACCTGTTTCCGGATATGCCGGCCAATCGCTATGCGCAGGTTGCGCCAAAAGTTAAAGCGCTCTGTGCAGAATATGGCATTCATTATAATGAAGCCAGCTTCATGAAACAGTTTTCTACAGTGTGGGTAGGTCTGGCTAAATGTTCTCTACCGAATCACTGGACTGAGCAGGTGATTGAAAAAACCCATGCTGCTAAATCTGTATTCAACTACTTTAAAGCGAAACTATTGTCATAATTCTTAAGTGTTACTTATTCACCATTTTGGTACTCCTCAATAGATTTGGATGGTCTATTGAGGAATTTTTTTTTGACCTTTATCAGATTCAATATCATTAAAATCCTCCTGTTTATGAATAAAATATGGATATAGATTTCAAAAAATGACGAAAGCAAAACAGATCCAGTACTGCTGAAACGCTTTGCCTACAACAACCTGCTTCAGCTCTAAAGGCTTCTCTCTATAATGGCCGCGTCGTTACACTCAAGGTCTCAGTTTTGAAACATCTTAAATATTTTTCAGCAATTCCATTATTAGTACTTTTAACTGCTTGTAATACCACTGAAGCGCCAGCACCAGATTATCAGGGCAATTGGAAAAACACCGTGGAAAATCCAAAACTTGAAAATATTCTGGTTATTTCTAAAAACGGTGAAAATTATCTGATTACCAATACGATCAAAGATAAGGAAACCGGTAAAACCGAGAAAAAGAATCCAATGCCCGCTGCAGTGAACGAAAATGGCATGCTTCAGTTGAACGCAGGTGCAGGTATGGTCGATTTCGCAATCGATGAGAAAACCGGAAACCTGGTCGGTTCAGGTTCAATCTATAAAAAAGCCAAATAGGTAATAAGATTTTTAGGCCACAAATAGTATTCGAGATGCCATGAATAAGGATGTTTCATGGCATCTTTTTTAGTGGGTGTTTTTACTGAATAAAACTTAATAATTCAGCAAAATCCTCGACATAATAATTTGCTTTGGCTTTGATCAAATCTATTTCATGAGCGGAGTGCTGATCATAAATTGCCACCACCTCGATGCCCGCATGATTTGCTGCTTCTACACCGACTAACGAGTCTTCAATAATTAGACATTCCTCAGGTCGAAGGTTAAAGGCTTGCAAAACATTCAGATAAACTTCGGGATGCGGCTTAATGTTCTGGACATTTTCACGTGTGAGAATCAAGGCAAAATCATCCTCAAAGCTGATTTTAGAATTAATATTTCGATTGTTATCCTGATAGCGCTGTACATTGAATAAACTGGTGGTGGTGGTCAAAGCCAGAGATATCTGTTGCTGTTTTAAAGCCTGAATCAGGAGGTCTGCCTGAGGTTTTAACTCGACGATATGATCCAGAAAATGTCGGGAAATTGTATAACGACGATTTTTTACTTCTTCTTTAACTGGTTCAAAATCGTATTGTTCTTTTAAAAATCCACAATATTCCAGATAAGGATCTGGCCAATGTCTCAAGGCGGTAAGTTGAAGATCGCGTTGTTGCTGAATCTCATATAAATCGACTTTTCTGTTAGAGAGCTCATCAATCAGGGCTGCATCGACCTGATTCCAGATGCCTACAGAATCAATCAACGTACCATCCAGATCAAAACAGACCAGCTTTTTATCCTGAAACATATAAGATTTCTCTATATTTTTTACCATTTATTCGGTGGGGCTGAGTATATCCCATACGATTTAAATGTTTAACTGACCTGAGCAAACCGGGCTGGAAATTTTACGCTAAGGTACTTTTTAATGGATTTATTCATCTTGCAAAAATATTTTTTTCGGAAAATTACAGCGAGTTTAATCCTGAAAATAGTTGCGAAGTGTTATATTTTAATCTGACCCTAAATAGACTTATGCGGATGAAAGACCTGTCCGAATGATGAGAAAGTTAAAGGAAATGTATTTCTGTGTTTGAACTTGACTGTAAATTGCTCAGTATTTTTTATTATGTCTATAAATTTAAAAACGTATCTCAGGCAGCCGATCATTTAGATATGAGCCAGCCAGCGGTGAGCAATCTGCTGAACAAAATTCGCCAGCATTATGGTGATCCTTTATTTTTACGTATTGGCAATGAAATGCTACCTACGGATCTATCCAAACAGCTCTTTCCCTTGGTCAGCGAAGCACTGAGCAAAGTTGAAGCCATTAATAACTTTACTATCAATTTTGATCAGGTCACTTCACAGCAGCGCTTTACACTGGCGATGACCGATGTATCGCATCTGGTGTTATTGCCAAAAATTTCACAGTATCTGAAGCAGCATGCATCCCATATCCGTCTGAATGTGCGTCCGATTACCTCGGAAACCAGTTATCAGATGGCCAATGGTGAGATTGATCTGGCTTTGGGCTTCTTGCCAAATCTGGAGAATGGCTTTTATCAGCAGAAACTGTTTGAACAGTATTATGTGGTGATCGCAGCGAAAGACCATCCGCGGCTCACAGGTGATAGCATCACGGCCGAAGAGTATTTACATGAAACCCATATTGATATTGATGCCGGGATGGGGCATTACCATATTGAAAATGAATTGCTGAATCTGGAACTCAAGCGTGACATTCTAATGCGTCTGCCAAGTTATCTGGGGGTAGGACTGGTGGTACAAGAAACCGATGCGATTGCGACCGTGCCTTATTATTTGAGTGAAGTTTTATTATCACGTGGCAATCTTAAGATTTTTGAGGCACCGATTGCTTTCCCGACCTATTCCGTAAAGCAGTATTGGCATATGTCCTGTCATCATAAAACCAGCCATCAATGGCTACGTAATATGCTGCATGAGATTTTAAGTAAATAAGCTTGCAACATGGAAGGCTTGATTTAATCTTCATCTCTAGATTTTAAAATTCCTGGTTCAAGCCGGGAATTTTTTATTTTGGTACATCTTGATGCCTTTTTCAGAGCCTTGCACCTGAATTGATCAGTTCCAGCTCAAAAAAGTATTACCAAACGGGAAAATAGTATTACTGATTTGGCACAGCCTTTGCATTAACTCTGTCATAGACAAAGTGATCTAGGGTTCCGGCAGTTATTTTTTTAAGACTGCGTCTGCGACCGAGAGTTCACGGCTAGGTTTGTTAAAACCAAAGCTACACGGAGGGATAAAAGCCCGGGAGGTAAACCGTACAAGTTAGATGCAGAGGCTGTTATGAGCACAACTACTTATCACGAAGATTCCGCACTTTGGACTGAACTTTTACCGGGTGGCCATCACTGGTCAGCGCGCATTCAACGTGGCGCAGTTTTACAACTCAAATCCTTGGGCGCAAATACCAATGTTTCACTGTTTTGTGTGAATAGTGAAGACAAGCTTGAAGCCTATAACATGCCAGACAGCCTTAAAGGTCAACACAGCGCATTTTTAAGTACAGGGCACATTTTGGCGTCAGATTTGGGTCGTGCGATGGTGTCAATTGTCAAAGATGACCACGGTTGGAATGATGCTTTTTGTGCACCAAGTACCGCACCGCAAATTGAAGCACAGTTTGGCACGAAGACCTTCCAGGATGCCCGTAACGATATGTACCGCAATGGCAAAGACAGTCTGCTTTTAGAGATGACCAAGTTTGGTTTATCGGCTACGGACTTAAGCAATACTTTAAACCTCTTCTCAAAAGTTCAACCGGATGACAACGGCAACTTGTCTTATGTGAAGTCTGACAATACCGATCAAGTGATTGAACTGCGCTTTGAAATGGATTGTTTGGTGTTTTTATCTAGCGCACCGCATGCCTTAGATAACTCATCTGAATATGTACCCGCTGATATTCAACTCTCACTGTTTAAAGCACTTCCTTTAGGCGACACCGATGTCTGCCGTGATTCATGCCCGCAAAATCAGCGTGCGTTCCAAAATAATAACCGCTACTACGCTTTAACTGCTTAAGGGGAATAATCATGACTGCATTAGTAAACCTAGAAAAATCAGTACTCAGCGAAGTTTGTCCTGCCGGTGAAGCGTGGATGTGCGAAGTCAAAAAAGGCCAGTATTTCCGCATCGTGGATCTAGAAGGCAATCAGGCGGTGGATACCTTATTTATTTCCGCACATAACCCTGAAGAGCGTTATAGCGCAACCGATACTTTGGCGATGAATCGTCAAATATATTTAGAGAAAGGCACAACGTTATACACAAACTTTGGCAATAAAATCGCGACCATCAACGATGATAACTGCGGTCGCCATGACACTTTAGGCGGTGCCTGTTCATGTGAAAGTAACACGGTGCGTTATGCCCACGACAAATACCCAATGCACAGTTGCCGTAATAATTTCATGATCGCATTGTCGCAACATCCGATTGCGAAAAAGCATGGTCTGAATGTGCGCCATATCGGTCCAAACATTAACTTCTTTATGAATGTACCGGTGACTTCAGACGGTCACCTGAAATTTGATGATGGTATTTCTGCACCAGGTAAATATGTGGAAATTAAAGCGGAGATGGATTTAATTGTGCTGATCTCGAATTGCCCGCAACTGAATAACCCATGTAATGCCTATAACCCAACAAAAATCCAATTAATCATCCGTGAAGGCGAGGAGTAAGCCATGTTTAATAAAGTACTCATCGCCAACCGTGGTGCAATTGCGTGTCGTGTCATTCGTACCCTTAAAAAACTCGGCATTCAATCTGTTGCGGTCTACTCAGAAGCGGACCGTGATTCATTGCATGTGACTTTAGCCGATGAAGCAGTGTTGATTGGTGATGCACCTGCAAGCCAAAGCTATCTCAATGTCGATAAAATCCTAGAAGTTGCCAAACAAACTGGGGCAGAAGCTATTCATCCGGGTTATGGCTTCCTGTCTGAAAATGCGGAATTCTGTAATTTGTGTGAAGCAGAAGGCATTGTGTTCCTGGGGCCAAATGCTGAGCAAATGAAAGCCTTTGGTTTAAAACACACGGCGCGTGAACTTGCGATTCAAGCCAATGTACCATTACTTCCGGGTAGTCAGTTATTGGCTGATGAAGCAGAAGCATTGCTTGAAGCGGAGCGTATTGGCTATCCTGTGATGCTAAAAAGTACCGCAGGCGGTGGCGGTATCGGGATGCGCTTGGTGTGGAATGCGGAAGAGCTGAAAGATGCTTATGCAACCGTGTCTTATTTAGCACAAGTCAACTTTAAAGATGCAGGTTTGTACCTCGAAAAATTTGTGCAAAATGCCCGTCATATTGAAGTGCAAATTTTTGGTGATGGCAATGGTTTAGTCTTAGCTTTAGGTGAACGTGATTGTTCGGTGCAACGTCGTAACCAAAAAGTGATTGAGGAAACACCTGCACCACATCTCAACGATGAGCAACGTGCCTATATTCAAAATGTCGCGATTCAATTGATGCAATCGGTGAATTACCGCTCCGCAGGTACAGTTGAATTTGTGATGGATACCGACACGCAAGAATTTTATTTCTTGGAAGTAAATACTCGTCTACAAGTCGAACATGGCGTCACTGAGCAAGTCTTTGGTGTCGATCTTGTTGAATGGATGGTGACTTTAGGCAGTGGTGATTGGGTTGCCCCAACATCAAAACTTGAATCCAAAGGGTATTCGATTCAGGTGCGTCTCTATGCTGAAGACCCAATCAAAAACTTCCAACCAAGTGCAGGGTTATTAACTCACGTAGAATTTGATGACAATGCGCGTAATGAAACTTGGGTAGAGACCGGTTCAAACGTTTCATCTTTCTATGATCCGATGATTGCCAAAATCATTGTGACTGCGGATGATCGTGAGTCTGCGATTCAAGCCATGACCGATACACTGGCTAAAACCCAAGTGGCAGGCATTGAAACCAACCTTGAATATCTACAAAACATTATCGACTGCGATGTATTTAAAGCCGGTACACAGACCACGCGCTTTTTAAATACCTTTGAATGGAAAACCCAAAAAATTGAAGTCTTACAAGCGGGCATTCAAACCGCCGTGCAAGATGTGACAGGACGTTTAGGTTACTGGGATGTTGGTGTTCCGCCATCAGGTGCGATTGATCCGCTGTCTTTGAATGTCGCAAACCAATTGTTGGGCAATGCACCGAATACCGCAGGGCTAGAATGTACACTCCAAGGACCAAGTTTAAAATTCCATTGCGATAGCCAAATTGTCTTGGCAGGTGGCGATATGCCATCGACGTTGGATGGTGTTGCTGTCCTAATGTGGCAAACTGTGAATGTGCGTAAAGGTCAGACGCTGAAATGTGGCAAGATCGCCACAGGTTGCCGTACTTATATCGGGATTAAAGGTGGTCTGAATGTGCCTGAATATTTAGGCTCACAAGCGACTTTTACCTTGGGTCAGTTTGGCGGTCATGCGGGGCGTAATTTACTGATTGGCGATATGCTTCCAATCACGGCATTTACATCTGATGACGTGAAAGCCTTAATAGAAGATCAAATCCCAACATTTTCCAATTCTTGGGAAATTGCGGTGATGTACGGTCCACATGGTGCGCCTGATTTCTTTACCAAAAACGACATTGATACCTTCTTTGCCAACGAGTTTGAAATTCACTTCAACTCCAGCCGTACCGGAATTCGTTTGATTGGTCCAAAACCAGAATGGGCTCGTCAGGACGGTGGCGAAGCGGGTCTGCATCCATCCAATATTCACGACAATGCTTATGCGATTGGTGCCATCGACTTTACTGGGGATATGCCAATTATCTTAGGTCCAGATGGCCCAAGCCTCGGTGGTTTCGTGTGTCCTGCGGTGGTGATCAATTCTGAGCTTTGGAAACTCGGTCAGCTCAAAGCCGGCGATAAAGTCAAATTTGTACCTCTCAGCTATCATCAAGCGAAATTGCTGAACGAAAAATATCATGCACAATTAACTGCCCAAGATACGCAAGCGGTGACTTTTGATGAAGCATTTTATCCTGAAATCAGTACGCTGAAATCTGCCATTTTAGATACCTTAAAAGGGCAAAATGGTACGCCTGATGTGGTGTATCGTCCTGCTGGCAACAACTATATGCTGGTTGAATATGGCGAACTGGTTTTAGATTTAAACCTGCGTTTCCGTATTCATGCGCTGGTGCAATGGGTCAAAGATCAAAATATTCAAGGCATTATTGACCTGACACCGGGTATTCGTTCACTGCAAATCCATTTTGATTCGATCCAACTCGATCAGATTGATTTATTGCGTATGCTTCAAGTGGCTGAAGAACAACTGCCTGATGTGACGGAAATGCAAGTGCCATCGCGTACTGTGTATTTGCCACTGGCTTGGGAAGATTCACAAACGCAACTGGCGACTGAGCGTTATATGCAAACCGTGCGCCCTGATGCGCCGTGGTGTCCGGACAATATCGAATTTATCCGTCGTATTAATGGTTTAAAAGACAAACAAGCCGTGAAAGATGTGGTCTATAACGCGAGTTATTTGGTCATGGGTTTGGGCGATGTGTACTTGGGTGCGCCTGTGGCAACACCGCTTGATCCGCGTCAGCGTTTAGTCACAACTAAATATAACCCTGCACGGACTTGGACACCTGAAAATGCCGTCGGTATTGGCGGTGCGTATATGTGTGTGTACGGCATGGAAGGTCCTGGCGGTTATCAATTTGTCGGTCGTACCTCGCAAATGTGGTCACGCTACCGTAAAAACCCTGACTTCGAACAAGGTATGCCATGGTTATTGCGCTTCTTTGACCAGATTAAGTTTTATGAAGTGTCTGAGGCTGAACTGATGCAGATGCGTGAGGACTTTAAAGCAGGTCGTTTAAAATTACGCATTGAAGAGGGTGTATTGAACCTAAAAGAATACAACGACTTCTTAACCGAAAACCAAGAATCCATTTCGGCATTTAAAGCCGTGCAACAAGCTAATTTTGATGCAGAACGTAAACGCTGGCATGAAGCAGGGCTTGCGGAATATGTCTCTGAAAGTCTGGATGCTGTGGATGATGGTGAAGGTGTAGAAGTTCCTGAAGGTGGTTGTGCAGTGGAATCGCATATGCCAGGTTCAATTTGGAAAATTGAATGTCAGTCGGGCGATATTGTGGAAGAAGGTGCAACGCTCGCGGTCATTGAAGCAATGAAGATTGAGATTCCGATTATTGCACCTGAACGCATGAAGGTTGAAGCAATTACCATTGAAAAAGGGCAGACGGTAAAAACGGGGCAGGTGTTGTTTACGTTGGCGCCAGTGGCTTAAAGAATCCTCCCTAACCCTCCTTTTTCAAAGGAGGGAATTTCCCCTCTTTATTAAAGAGGGGTTAGGGGAGATTTAAGAATTACATTTTTCGATATGCTTAAATATTCGTTCACATAACGCTTTGGCTTTTGGTGTAAGTTCCCAATCAGGTTTTTCATCGAAATCTTTGATGATTTCTCGGCAGAAATCTAGTTTATATTTTATTGTACCTACACCTTTACCATCAGCAAATGCAGTTTTATCAGTTGATGTTCTGGTATTTCGTATTTGATCGTCTAATAGTTTTCCTATTCCATAATCTTTATGATCGAAGTAATCAGATGCAGTTATTGAATCTAGATTTTCTATAGTAAACCCTTGCTTAGTTTTAGCTTTCATATTGCTAAACTTCTTCTGTGCAACTCTAACTATAGAGTCTTTTGGAAGAGTATTCTCAGTTTCTTTACATTCTAAAATCAGATAATTATCTTTCTTCAACTCACTTTTTAAAACTTGCACACGATCAGCTTTATTTTGAATATCACCATCTGCAATGAGTAACATTTCACTTGCGACAGCTTTAGCATTTAAACCTTTATCTTCCAATTGATCAGCATATGTATCACTAAAGCACCAATGCACTAAATTACTTCCTGCATATTCTACAAACGTGTAGTGATAATTCGGCATAAAGCGACGATACTTTTTATAAAGTTCATTATTAGATTTTTCTAATTCGGCTAGGGTGTGTTGACACTTTTAGCTTAAAAAAATAGCGAAGTAGTAAAATCAAATCGCCAAACCCAATTTTACTATTCGCTATGCCTCGTA
>NZ_JAMXXL010000044.1:0-17648 GCF_024129685.1 Acinetobacter lwoffii
AAGAAAGTTAAATCCTGTGCTTGACTCTTGTGGTTAAAAACAGGACATTTTAAATGGTTTATCGCATAGACATTTTAATTGGTGAATAACACAGTGTTGTAAGCCCAAAATAGAAATGTCCGCTTTTAGAATGTGCACTTTTGCAATTTCCTTAGCGGACGGTTTGATATGTTGGTGTCTATGTCGGATAAAGAACTTAAACGATTGTCGGTCTTGCAGGAAATCTGCGATCAACGCATAACTCAATCCCAGGCTGCTCAGCTACTTCTACTTCATATTTCAGAATGTCAGGTCAGACGCTTACTGCAGAAATACAAAGTTCAAGGTCCAGCTGTATTAGCCCATACGGGTCGTGGCCAAACCAGCAATTCCAGGCTTTCTGAAGAACTCAGACTCAAGTGCCTCATATGGTTTCTGATCAACTGCATGGTTTCGGACCAACCTTGGCGCATGAAAAGCTTATTCAACAGGAGTTATGGTTCATTCTGACCAAGGCAGTCAGTACTGTAGTCGTGCTTTTAGAGCGCTATTATTGACGAATAACTTTATTCAAAGTATGTCAGGCAGTCTTGCGCAGTACACTGCTCATGTTGGGACAATGCAGTGACTGAAAGCTTCTTTCATACATTGAAAGGTCATGTAATCCATGGTAGTGTGTTTGCCACTCGAAAAGAAGCGAATGCTGTCCTGTTCGACTATATCGAGATTTATTACAATCGAATCAGAATACATTCTGCAAATGGCTGGTTAAGTCCTGAAGCCTTTGAACAAAAATATTGTAAGAATTTAGAGGGATCGAATGTCCATAATACTGTCTAGGATCAGATAAAGGATTCTGCATCTGAAAAAAAGGCCTTTAGCTTAATTCTGAGCTTCGACTAATGACAAAATATAAGACTTCTACCTCTGAAAATTGTAAAAAATCAATTTTTTTGATCTTTAAAGAATGAGGATATAGTATTTGTAAAATTACTTAGCTGCTTAAAACTTAATTCTAATTGGTTAATAGGTGAAAAATGAAATTAGCAGAAGCTCTCTTACTTCGAAGTGATCAACAAAAAAAAATTATTTCACTAAAACAACGTATCAATGCAAATGTATTGGTACAAGATGGTGATCAACCATCTGAAGATCCAAATGAACTATTGAAACAAGTATTTTCTTTAATTCAAGAATTTCAAAAATTAAGTTATGCAATTCATGAAACTAATGCTTTAACAAAATTAAATGATGGTCGTTCTCTACTTGCTTTATTGACTTTGCGTGATGAATTTGTAGAACAGCACAAAACCCTAACTGCAGCAATAAGTAATACATCTCGTGAATCTGATCGTTATAGTACGCGGGAAATAAAGTGGCATAAAGTTATTCCAGTTTCATCATTACAAAAACAAGCTGATGATATTAGTCTTAAATTACGTGATTTAAATGTGTTAATTCAGTCGAATAATTGGAAAATTGATTTGATTGAAGCCTAATAGTCCTTTAGATATAATCAAGTTGAACATACTGGGCGAGTACAAGATCCCTTACTTCCACAACATAGGATTGTAAATAAAGTGTAGTGGCTTGCAAAGCAAGTGGATAAGCTTAAAATTTTAAGTACAAATCAATCCATCACTTGGCATAACTCAAATCTTTGTGCGAACAAAGTTACACGTTACTTATAACTACCATGTACTGACAGTATGTTCACCTCAATTACTAAAAATAAAGAAATGAGCAAGCATCAGCTCAACTACATTTCTATTTTTAATTCGGTTCGGCTTTGTTGCATAACGAGCTGAAAAACAGATTTTGAAAACAGCAGATTCAAATCACAAGTGCGACACATTTGTAGTTAGTTGAAAAATTTAGGTGTATTCGTAGAATCATTAGACTTTTTCAACTCGCAATTGGAAAGCACGCAATGAAGAAATACACCCAACTCTCTCAAGATGAAAGTAAGCGTCCGCTGAGCCCCACTTTTTCTCACTCATGAATACCACAATAGTGTCCACTAAATTTTAAGTGGACACCTATTTATGGATTTAAAGACAGTTATAGACAGCACACCAATGCTAAAAAAGCCCCGTCGAACCTTCACGGCTGAATTTAAACATCAACTTATTCAGCAATGCCAGCAGCCAGATACATCAGTGGCTAAGGTCGCAATGCAACATCAGATCAATGCCAATCTGTTGCATAAATGGATTCGTCAGTCCAGATCAATGCCCCTGCATTAACCCCCCTCCATTCCACAGACTGACTTTCTTCCGGTCATGCTTCACCCGACTCCAGTCAAACAAGACGCACCTCCGCCACCTGTGCCGGAGAAGAATGCTGTCGCTCATATCAGGATTCCATTGCATAAGGAACAAAGTTCCGCAAGGGATCAGATGATCGAGATCGACTGGCCAGTGGAGTCAGTAACTGAATTACTGTTGCTGATCCAGGGTTTGACTCAATGATCCGTATTGATGAAATCTGGTTGTCTACCCAGCCCATGGACATGCGTGCGGGTATGGATACTGCCATGGCTAAGGTGTTGAGAGCCTTTGGCTCGATCAAACCGCATTGCGCTTACCTGTTCTGTAATAAACGTGGCCATCGCATGAAAGTGCTGGTGCATGATGGACGGGGATCTGGCTGTGTGCCCGGCGGCTGGAACAGGGAAAATTCCACTGGGCGCAGGTTCACCAGGGTGAAAGCATGGCGATCAGTCTGGAACAGTTACAGTCACTGATCCAGGGTTTGCATTGGCAGCGCATTGGTGGTGACGATGCTCTAAACCAGCTTGGTACATTCTGCTATTCTCCAAACGTTCTATTTCCTCTGCGTCATGACCTCAGGCATACTGCGGTCATTAAAATGCTGCCTGACTTAAGCCAACTGACCCATGAACAACTGCTGGAATTTACCAGACAGCTAGCGCTGCAGCATCAACAACTCGCAGAAGATAAACAACAATTAGATACCAAAGTTCAGCATCTTGAAGTATCAAATCAGCAATTGGATGCCAAAGTTCAACATCTTGAAGCATGCAACCAACATCTCTCTGTTCTCACTCAAAAATACGAGCATGAACTTGCGCTATTTAAACAGTATAAATTCGGTAGTAAAAATGAACATCTCACCGCAAAACAAATCCACCTATGGGACGAAGCGGTTGAAGAAGATATTGCTGCGGTTGACCTGGAACTGGAACGACTGAATGCAGATAAAATGAATACAGCTGCGCAGAAAAGCGAGTATGCACGACTCTAAAATCACCAAAGCGTTCGAATAAGTCTCGCCACGGGATACCTGAACGATAGCGCTTCAACAAATAGTCGGTTATCTTTGGCCGTTACTCCAACAGTACCCATTCGTCCAGGTAACAGATCTTTAACCTGTTCCCACTGATCATCTTTTAATGCATAGCGTTTAGTCATGAAAAAATTATGAGGACCGGTAAGATTTTCTCAAGCTAATTGATGACACGCCCTAAGAATAAAAAAATATTTATAAAAATAGACGTCTTGCGTTAGTCAAAATTTAAAATTTAAACAGCCAAAAGCTACATATTATAAGGTTTTAGCCAATTCAAAAATTAGGTAAAACGATACTTTCGCAAGAGGTCTAATCTATATTTTTTAGATTTAGCTATACAGAATTTATCATTCTGTATAGCATAGACTTTATACTCTATTAGTATCTAGAGTATAGTAAGAGTCAGACTGCTTAGCTAAAAGTTCAATAAACTGCGGAATTGCACTTGCACTTTGAACCGTACCGGGTTTGTCGGAGACTTTTTTATTTAAGTTAGGCCACCTGACCTAACGGGTTAATCTTATCATAGTACATTGCTTCAAACTCAAAAGGCGACTTGTAACCCAATGCACTGTGTACACGCTCTTTATTGAACCAATCTACCCAGTTGAGTGTCGCAAGTTGTACATCCGCTAAACCTTGCCAATCTGCTTTTAAATATTCAATCACCTCTGTTTTGTATAAGCCATTCACTGTTTCAGCCAAAGCATTATCGTATGAATCACCAGTTGTACCGACTGACGCTCGTAAATTTGCTGCTTCTAGACGATTGGTATAGCGAATGGAAAGATATTGCACACCTCTATCGGAATGATGAATTATATTCTTTGGCATACCTCGATCATGCAAAGCTTGTTCTAATGCATCAAGCACCATATCTGTATTCATACGTGTTGATACTTTCCATCCAACAATTGCTCGTGAAAACACATCAATAATAAATGCGGTATAGACCCAACCTGACTTGGTTTGAATATACGTAAAGTCACTGACCCACAGCTGATCTGGATGATCAGCACTAAAATTACGTTTCACTAAATCATTCGCTCGTTTTTGATCATCTCGGCTACGGGTGGTTTGTTTGTTCTTACCTCGCCAAACACCTTGTATACCTAGCTTTTTCATTAATCGAGCAACAGTACAGCGTGCAATAATATAGCCTTCACGTTTCAGTTTTTGCCAGACTTTACGTACACCATACCGACCTGAACTTTCCTTCCAAATTCGTTTAATCTCCTCAGCATGATGCAAGTCATGTAAATCTCGCTTTGCTCGATGTTCTGGATTTTCGCAGAGATCTAGAGTCCGGTAATAGGTTGAAGCTGCGATCGGTAAAATCCTACAAATCGCATCAACACCATATAAGTCTTTATTGTTATGGATGAAATCCACCATTATTTGTGTGGGCGGTCGAGCTCCGCCTGGGCGAAAAAAGCGGCTGCTTTACGTAGAATTTCATTCGCACGTTGCAGTTCTTTATTTTCGCGTTCCAGTTGTTTGATACGTTCTTGGTCTGAAAGCTGCTGTACTTTAACTGGATTTTGTTTATCTAAATATTTTTGATACCAAACACGTAGTGTTTCAGGAGTACAACCCTTGCGCAGTATACTGCTCAGGGAGCAATAGCTGTGATCGCAGCCCAATTCGATGGATAATCTTTCTCGGATTCAATCAATAATTGAACCGCTCTTTCTCTGATTTCAGGGGTATATTTTAATTTTGTCATCGGGATAGTCTCTCAGAATATTGACTCTCCGACAAACCCGGTACGGTTCAGTTTCTAGGTGAAGGTGAGTGGAAACGTAAGAAACATGGACCTGAATATCGTCGCCAATGGCGTAAGCTTCATATTGGCATCGATGCTGAAACCTTGCAAATACGTGCAGTACAGCTTACCACAAATAATGTGAGCGATTCGCAAGTACTCGGTGATTTACTTGCTCAAATTCCCTTAGATGAACGAATTGATTCGGTCTATACCGATGGTGCTTATGACACGAAGCACTGCAGACAAGTCATTCTAGATCGAGATGCACATGCGGTCATTCCGCCAAGAAAAAATGCAAACCCATGGAAAGATCAGAAATTGAGATCTTTAGAGCGGAATGAGTTACTGAAAACAGTTAAACGTTTAGGAAGAACGCTTTGGAAAAAATGGTCTGGTTATCATCGTCGAAGTTTAGTTGAAACCAAGATGCATTGCATCAAACTATTAGGTGATAAATTAACAGCAAGGAGTTTTTCTAGTCAGGTGAATGAGATTCATGCACGCATAGCCGTATTGAACAAATTTACAGAATTAGGTCGTCCTCATACCCAAGTTGTCACTTGAATTCTGTTCAAATGAGCAGAGTGTTGTCTTTTAAATCTTTGTGCAACAAAGCCCTTTAAAATTACATTTAGCATAAAATCTCTTATGCGAAGTCCAATATTAAATTAATCCCTTCACAAGGAAGAAGCTTGCTACAATGACCAATAAAACTGCAAAGCATTTCTTTAACATTGCTGGCGATAAAGCATGTGCCGCCTTCGCACCAAACTTAGCCGTAATGAAACTCATGATGCTAATGCCAATAAATGCATAAATATGCACGTAACCAATGGTATTAGATACATTAATCTCAGCATTTATACCAAAAATAATAAAACCTAATGCACCAGCGACAGCAATGGGGAATCCACATGCCGCAGATGTTCCAACCGCCTTCTGCATGACCACACCATAGCGATTCAGGTACGGAACCGTCAGACTTCCACCACCTATTCCAAAAATTGCTGATGCAATCCCAATGACACTACCAGCAGCAACTTGTTGACCTGACGACGGTAAAGTTTGCGTTGAATTAATTGCTGTTTTAGCATCTGTAAGCATCGTATATGCGACCCAAATCAGAAATAAGCCAACAATGATTTGTAGATGTAACCCTGATATCAAACCAGCAATACCTGCCCCAAAAAAACAACCAATCGCCATTGGTGGAGCTAGATTTTTAAATACAGGCCATAGCACAGCGCCATTTTTATGATGTGCCATTAATGAGCTGATTGAAGTGACAACGATTGTTGCTAAAGATGTACCTAATGCGAGATGCATAACAACATCAGGGTCATAACCCATTTGAGTAAAGACAATAAAAAGCAGTGGTACAATAATCGTACCACCGCCGACACCAAACAGCCCTGCTGCAAAACCAGCAAAAGCGCCGATGACTAAAAAGGTGATAAGTTCCACAATAGACTAACTTTTAAAAAGATGAAGGAATTAAGGCATTGGGTTAAACGTGTTCCAATTGACCCACTTGATGATAAGCACGATTAAAGTACACCAAGCTTTCTTCTTGATCGCTTTGCTTTACTGCAAGTACACGGCATAAAAAAATACTATGTGTACCGACTTGTTGAATGTTCTCAATCTGACAATCAAAACTGACTAATGCATCTTCCAAAATCGGCGAGCTTGTTTCTAACGTGCTCCAATCACCTAGTTTGAAACGATCTTCTGAGCTAAACTTACTTGAAGCAAATGCGTTAGAAATTTGCTCATGCTGTGTACTCAGCACATTGACCGCCAAGACTTTATTTTCAAAAAAATAGGCATGTGAACGGGAGGATTGATTCATACAGACTAATAACGTTGGCGGTGTATCCGTCACGCTACATACGGCAGATGCAGTAAATCCATGCATACCTGTTTCACCCGAAGTCGTAATAACATTCACTGCTGTGGTGAGTAAAGACATTGCATTTCTAAAGTCTGTTGCTTCAATCATCTCTTTCATCTCAAATGTACATATCACGTGCTCGTGCATAAAGCTGGACAAATGACCTTGCGATGATTTGTTCTGCTTCGCACGAGACTACGTTTGATTAAGCTTCTAGCTCTTTACGAACAATGGCAGCACCTGCGCTTAAAGCTTCAAGTTTGCCACGTGCCACTTGGCGAGATAGCGGTGTCATACCACAGTTAGTTGAAGGATACAGTTTATCTGCATCAACAAATTGCAATGCTTTGCGTAGCGTATTTGCTACTTCCTCTGCAGTTTCCACTTGAGTGGTTGCCACATCAATTGCACCCACCATCACTTTCTTACCACGGATCAATTCGATTAAATCCATTGGTACACGTGAGTTTTGGCATTCAAGTGAAATAATATCGAGCTTAGATTGTTGTAGTTTCGGGAATGACTCTTCGTATTGACGCCATTCATTACCTAAAGTTTGTTTCCAATCTGTATTGGCTTTAATGCCGTAACCATAGCAAATATGAACTGCAGTTTCACATTTTAGACCTTCAAGTGCACGTTCTAAGGTTGGTACACCCCAGTCATTCACTTCATCAAAGAATACGTTAAACGCAGGTTCATCAAATTGAATAATGTCTACGCCTGCTGCTTCAAGTTCTAAAGCTTCTTGGTTCAAAATTTTGGCAAATTCCCAAGCCAGTTTTTCACGGCTCTTGTAGTGTCCGTCAAAAAGTGTATCAATCATGGTCATTGGACCAGGCAACGCCCATTTAATTGGCTGACTGGTTTGGCTGCGTAAAAATTTCGCATCGTCTACAAACACTGCTTTTTTACGAGAAACTTCACCCACAACTGAAGGTACACTTGCATCATAACGATTACGAATACGCATGGTTTCACGCTTTTCGAAATCTACACCTTCAAGATGTTCAATAAACGTGGTTACAAAGTGCTGACGGGTTTGCTCACCATCACTCACGATATCGATACCTGCAGTGACTTGCTCATGTAATGATAATTTCAAAGCATCACGTTTAGCTTCTAATAATTCTTCGCCTTCAAGCTTCCATGCAGACCATAATTTTTCAGGTTCAGCTAACCAAGACGGTTTTGGCAAGCTACCCGCAGTTGAAGTTGGGAGTAAAAGTTTCGGTTGTGTAAGCGCCATGTCTAATCTTCTTTCTCTAAAATTCGTCAGTCTGTGTGTCAATTCGATGTCTTAAGCAGCTGTTTCGACCTTAAAGTTTGCTGCCCATTCATTTAAAATATCTTGATATGGTTTGATGAAGTTTTCTTCTGTCCATTTACCTTGCTTAACCGCTAACTCACCACGTTCAACACGGTCATAAACGATACGTGTCAGTGAGTAATCGCCATAGCTCAAGCTTGGTTGATACTCCACACCTGCCGGAGAGTTGGTGTTGTAAATTTCAGGACGATAAATTTTTTGGAAGCTTTCCATGGTTGCAATCGCGCTGATCAATTCAAAATCAGTATAATCACGGACTAAGTCGCCAGCGAAATAGAATGCTAATGGTGCATTACCACCTTCTGGTTTGAAGTAACGTACACGTAAGCCCATTTTGGCGAAATATTCATCGGTACGTGAATATTCATCATTGGTATATTCCTCACCTAAAATAGGATGTACGTTTGCCGTACGGTAATAGGTTTTAGAGGTTGAAACACTTAAACAAATCACAGGTGGCTTGGTAAATTCTGCCTTAAATACATCTGAATTCACCAAATGTTGATACAATTTACCATGTAGATCTCCAAAATCTTCAGGTTTTTCACCTACACCACAACCCAATTGAGGCAATACTACGCTGAAGTCGTAATCACGCACATAAGATGAGAAGCTATTGCCGATCATGCCTTCAATACGCTCCCCTGTTTTATGGTCAATCACTACACTTTTCAGTGTTTCAATAAATGGGAAAGTTTGACCATTACCTTCGATATCAATTTCAGCAGAAATGATGTCAATCTCAAGTGAATAGCGATCACCTTTCGGGTTATCAACGGTTGCCAAGCTATTAAAACGGTTGTTGATCATCGCAAGGGTACGACGCAAGTTTTCTTCACGGCTTTCCCCACGTGCCAAATTGGCAAAGTTTGTGGTTAAACGTGTGCTTTCTGCTGGTGTATAATTCTCATCAAAACGGATACGTTTAATTGAACACTCAAATGCTGTACTCATGGAGATTGCCACCTAAAAATTTTATAAAAAGCT
Source organism: Acinetobacter lwoffii (assembly GCF_024129685.1). GTDB lineage: Bacteria > Pseudomonadota > Gammaproteobacteria > Pseudomonadales > Moraxellaceae > Acinetobacter > Acinetobacter lwoffii_X. The sequence goes on from NZ_JAMXXL010000044.1 coordinate 9,271, forward strand.
AAATTTCTGAATGGCTGTATTTAAACGTGAATAAGAAAGTGAGTAAAACGATATAAATTCAGCTTAAGATGAGAAATACTCATCTTAATAAATTAAAGATTCTGAGGATTTTTAGTTATTCAGTAAGTTAAGCGGCTATCTAAAATCTTTATCTGAAATTGATAATGTTTTTTGCAACTCTACCAAAGATAATAAATCTCCAACTATCAAGTTAACATAACGATCAGCTTCTTGCCTAGAAGTAATAATATCATGAGAACCTTTCTGAGCAGCTTTGAAAATAGCATCTAACCGCTCGCCCAAATATTTCATCTGTGAACCAACGATTTCCTCAAATCTTTTAGAGTCTGACTGCTCATCAACATATGCAATAATTCGATTTATATAATTATCCACACCTAATTTAATAATTTTAGTTTTACCATTGTCTAAATTAATAGTCTTATCCTCTCTAGCAGGATAAATCACATCAGCAGTATCTTGAAATATTTGCCTACAACTATGAACAGCATTTGACCAATCCTCTGAATTTTCGGACGTTAAATTTTCATAAACAGATGCAAATTTTTGCGCTGATAATGGTACTAAATCTCCAATTTTTCCGTCTACAAACTTTCTTGTTCTAGAAAAAATATCTGACGTAATTTTTGAATATTTTAGCTCATAATATTTATTAGACACATATTCGTATACAAAAGCTTGTCGTTTAATTAGAAATTGAGAGTTCGTGCTAATACCATCTCTTAAACTCTTTCTTTCTAAAAAATTACTAGGGCGTGTCCTCATTTGAAGAATTGGTTTTAAATACTTAAAATCCTCCTTTGAGTTATTTTTATTTCTATATTTTCAATGGCACGTACTCTTCTTACCGATGATATCTGGCAGCAAATTCAAGATACTATGCGATTACATGGTTGTTACTGTTCAAAAAACAGTAGAAATATCATGGAAGCCATCTTATGGAAACTGCGCACAGGCGCCACATGGCGCGATATTCCTCAAGAATTTTGCCCTTGGCAAACTGCTTACAATCGCTTTAATCGCTGGGCAAGTAAGGGATTATGGGATAAATTTTTTTTAGATTACGAGGCGTCTTGGATCAAGAATGGGTATTCATTGACGGAAGCTACATACGCGTGCATCAACATGCAAGTGGAGCTCGGTATGGTTTCGAAAGAGCAATTGGACAATCACGCGGTGGACAAACAACAAAAATACATCTTGCAACCGACGCGAATGGATTACCGATTGATTTTAAAATCACTGGGGGTGACGTCCACGACAGTCAAGTTGCAAAACAACTGATTGATATTGTAGGCGAGGCAACATATCTCATTGCTGACAAGGGATATGATGCTGAGCACATTCGAATATGTGCTAAGAACAAGAATATGATTCCTATTATTCCATTGAGATCAAACAGTAAGAGATCGGATAAAGAATTTGGTAAATATCTATATAAATTAAGATATTTAGTTGAAAACGCTTTTGCGAGATCAAAACATTTCCGTGCTATTGCAAACTCGATTTGATAAACTAGCACGCAATTATAAATCTATGCGTATAGCCTGCATATTTATTTGGTGCAAAGCCAAATGAGGACACGCCCTAATAATTTCTTCACTTAATTTTAAAGCTTCATTCAATGACTCTTGATTAACTTGCAATGTTCTGCTTCCAAAGCATTATTGTAGTTATTCTCTTATATACTTTAGTTCTTATTAAATTTCAATTAGTGAATTTCTTTCATCTTAACCTTAGAAAATATCAGTATATCAAATCCTTACTATCTAATTAAATCGTTAAAATATAGGGTTTAGATTTAAACCCATATAACTATGTCAAACAAACTTGAACGTCAGAAATTGACTCTCCCAGCAGGTCACGACAAGCTTCTGCTTCACTCCTGCTGTGCACCATGCTCGGGTGAAGTGATGGAAACCCTAATTGAATCAGGCATCGACTTTTCGATCTTTTTTTATAATCCCAATATTCACCCTGTCAAGGAATATGAAATCCGTAAGGAAGAAAATATTCGCTTTGCAGAAAAACATAATATTCCTTTTATTGACTGTGATTACGATACAGACAATTGGTTTGCACGTGCCAAAGGCATGGAAAATGAGCCAGAGAAAGGTATTCGCTGTACCATGTGTTTTGATATGCGCTTTGAACGCACTGCCCTTTATGCAGCTGAAAATGGCTTCAGCCTAATTAGTAGCTCATTGGGTATCTCTCGTTGGAAAGATATGAAGCAGATCAATGATTGTGGGCATCGTTCTGCTTCACATTATGAAGGTATCACCTATTGGGACTACAACTGGCGTAAAAATGGTGGTGCTGTTCGTATGCTTGAAATCAGCAAGAAGGAAGAATTCTACCAACAAGAATATTGTGGCTGTGTATACTCCTTACGTGATACCAACCGTTGGCGTATGAGCCAAGGTCGTGATCGCATCAAATTGGGCGTGAAATTTTATTCGAATGCCATGGATGATGAAAGCTAAGCTTCAGTCGCCAGATACCAATTTTTCCAGGAACTGGTTCCACGGACTTCAATGGGTACAGTTGGAATCAGTTTTTCTTTTAGAACGTCAGTCTGTCCCACGGCTTTGGCAAGTCGGGCTTTCACAGAATGAATGCATTCACGATCTCCAAACTCACAGCGATCCAATGTCGTACCACCACAAGGACCATTCGCCAATCCTTTGGGACAAGTTTCAGGGCAAATATATAAAGTATCTCCTAACCTACATTGACCACAACTTTCACAACCCACGATCCCTTGCTTAGAGATAAATTCAGTTTTTAACAATGCTTTTGCTGCAGGCGCATTTTCCCAGAATGAGGCTTTAAAAATAAAATGCCCCACACCTTTGGCAATTTTGGACTCAAATAGAGCCTTGTGCATGAAATGCAATTGCTGATATTTAATAAGCTGGCTAGAGGATAGTTGGCGGGAATAATAAGCTAATTCTGGCACGAGTTCATTTTTAGTCTTCACTTGCCACAGTGCATTCCAGAGTGCTTCGAGTTCCTGTAAACCATAATGTCGATATTGTTCAATATATTTTTCTAAAAGCTTTTGCTCTTCAGGCTTATGGCATGCTGAAAGATGCACACCTGCAAAACTCAAATATTTACACATCAATATTTGTATAGCACAACGTTTATAAGCATTCTCAGTTCGTCCATCCTGTTCTTCCTGAGCCAACACTCGTAACATGTGTGGTGTAATCACAATTCCTGCGACCTTATGTTTCACCATAAAATTGGCACGTGCCAAACTAAGTGGCATAACACAAGCAAGTATATTTTGTGGGTATCGATGACGATTTAAAAAAGCCTTGGCTTGTTTTAAAGCCTCCATATCGTAACCCAACTGGGTAACGATAAAGTCTGCTCCTGCTTTAATCTTTTTGTGAAGTTTTAAATATTGTGCATCACGTTCAGCTTCAGCATATTTAAAGGGATTAAAAGCTACACCAATGTGAAATCCACCATAACACTTTGCGGCCATGACCGCATTTACAGACTCTAAATATCGGGTGCGATTCGTTCCATCTTGACCATTTGTATGCCCTTTTAACTTATCACCTGTGAGAAGCAGTAAATTTTTCTGTCCCGAAGCTTGAGTTGATTTTAAGAAGGTCTCAAAATCAGTAATATCCCGACCTTTCCCTGAATAATGGATGATTTTTTCCATTGATGAAGGAAATGTCTTCGCACATTCAAGTGGTGCCAAATCACTATCGGCATGCACTCGATCTGCCAAAGTGATCGCACATGGAAATTCTGCTAAAGACATTGGTACAGCAATGCCTTTAGCAGAACTTAAATATTCCAACAAAATACAAAACTGATTGTGCTTAAAATGGGAAGCAAGCTGTGACATAAAATAAAGTTCAAATAAAAATGATTGAAGCAGGTCGCTATTATATTCGACCTAACAGAATCAGCCCGATTAATCTTAATCAGGCTGATATAGAAAATTTTAGTCAACAATTATGCAATGAATCTATTCACTACATTCAATCAGGCAACTTTCTCATGAGATTCTCGCTCTAATGTGAAATGAAATGCCTATTCTTCAAGAATATTTTGATACGGCTTAATGAAGTTATCTTCTGTCCATTTACCTTGCTTAAGATTCAATTGAACACGTTCAACACCGTCATAAATTTTACGAGTTAAGAGAAATCATCATTGTGAACAGACTATTTCTCTAAGTTGATTCATCACAACATGTAATTTATAGCCATAGAACCGGCCCATTGAGCTTTTACCACGAGATGCAATTTTAGATAATGATTTATGGCGGTGAATAGGTTTGTGCAACAAAGCCTATTCTAATTAAAACTTGGATTTCATAACCATTAATTTACAGTACAACTATCAATAAAATCGCCCCACCATTGCATCATTTCCATACGCTGATTAAAATATTCTGCATGATTATAACTTGCACGGGTTTTATTTTTATCAGTATGAGATAGCTGTGCTTCAATCCAATTTGATTGAAATAAACCGGATTCGTTTAATATGGTACTAAATGTCGATCGTAACCCATGAGAAGTTAATTCATTTTTAGTATATCCCATTTTTCTGATAATCAAGTTCAGGGTATTAAAATGAATAGGTTTATTATTATTTCGGGGGCTAGAAAACACATATTTCTCGCCATGAGACCAAACGAGTGCTGATTTCACAACTTCAAGTGCTTGATCAGATAGTGGAACAAAAAAATCAGGGATATCATGACCTAAAATAACCTTTCTTCTATATTGTTTAATATGTAAGGCTGGTATTTTCCATATTTTTTTATCTAGATCGAAGTGATGTGGTTCACAAAGCAATAATTCTCCACCACGGACGCCTGTATATAATTTAAATAACAGGGCTTTTTTAATAATAGGATCTGTATTAATCTGATTTAATTTAGCTAAGAAATTAGATAGTTCATCTGAATTCAAATAAGGATAGTTTTTCTTAATCTTATTGTTGACTAATATTTTATGAAGTCCATGTGCAATATTATATTCACAATACCCCATCGCTACCGCATAATCATAAATCTGATTTAAATAACTATAGGCTTTCTTTACAGGTTCTTTTACATTTCTAGATTCTATCTTTTTAATAATCTTAACTAGATCATATCTTTTAATTTCAATAAATGGGATTAGTCCAATATTTGGATAAACATCCTGATCTAAACATTTTTTTGCGAGCTGAATTACACCGCATCGTGGTTCATCTTCAAAGGAATTTTTAATTTTAAATTCTAACCACTCTTCACAAATATCCTGAAAAGTTTTGATGTATTTTTTATGCAGTGGTTTATTTTCATAATTATTAAATTTATATTCATCCCGGACTGATCTGGCCTCTTTCAAGGACATTACAGGATATTCACCCAACTTCATGCGAGGACGTTTATTTGTCCCTGCAAGTGAATAGCGGTAACTCCAAGATTTACGTCCGTTTGGTTCTACCTTCAAACTTAAGCCGTCATCATCTGCCAGAAAATAGATTTTTTCCTTTGATTTAGCTTGACGTACCTTAATTTCAGTAAGACTCATGAATTTTTAACCTAACCACAAATGGCACTGCTCAATTGAATTATAGCAAATTTAAGCGATATTCATATGATGCGTATCATACGCATCACATATTTCTATAAGCAATTGTTAAATAAAATTTATATTTAGATTGGCTAATCCTTAGTAACCAATTAATTAACCATTAATTTTGCAAGTCTTAAATTGGCATTTGAAGTGTAACCCCATGTTATGACTATTCACATTTCTGCTCTATGATTCATGGTTACTTATTAGTTATATTATTATGTCAGGAGCGATACAAGAATTAGGGTAACCTTATGGAAATAGCGAATACGAAATTACTAGCTGGCGCTTTGATAGCCCTAACTTTAACTATAGTTAGCCCTGTCGTACTTGCAAATGATAACAATGATATACGAAAGACTATTGTAGTTAAGTTTGCTAAAAAAGCTTACTCTGCAAATTATTACGGAAGGATAGATGGATACAAGTATGATTCCTACAAATTTTATGCTAAAAAAGGGCAAAAGTTAAAAGTGAAGTTGACTGGAGGAAATGTTGAAGCTTACTTATGGGGTAATCAATTAAAAGACTCCATCAATCTTGGAGAATATTCTCCAGAGCTTGATGATAATGGTATTTATATTTTACCTGCTTCAGGTGAGTATGAAATTAGAGTATTACAACCTAGATCACAGGCAAGAAAAGATAAAAAACCTCAATACTGGATGAGTATTAACATTAAATAAAGACTTGCTAGATTTTTTTAAGCTTTTATACCAGGGTTCAAAAACTATTGCCAGTTAAACGGGGCGTGATTTTTACATATATGTTTTTATATTAATAAAAATGATATAGATACGTAATTCATAGAGATCGTTTCAATTTAGCAATCTCTAAATACATCTTGTAATTGGCATGTTGAATCCGTTCATTTGAGGGGTCGTATTGCTTCTGGACTTCATCTAAGAAAGGAGTTTCTTCACATAATTCAAAGTACCTTTCCATCGGTGTTTTACCTTTCAAAGCCGAATGTGGTCTCATCCAGTTATAGTAATGCTGCCATTCTGCCAGTTTGCTCTGAATTTCCTCTGAATCGATATCTACAGTAGCGTAGAACTCAGATTTATCAGTCTTTTGTGAGCGCTCTACCTTGCCATTCAGATGAGGTGAACCCGGTTTATTTGGCCTAAATTTGATTCCATACTGCATCATTTTTTCTGTACTTTTTCAGCAAAGAATGCTCGTCCACGATCGGTCTGTATTCGCTGTATGAGAAAAGGTATTTCTTCAATTACACAGTTAAAAAGTCGAGTGTATTCGCAGCTGTTCGGCGTTTATATATCCTTAAAACGCGATATCGTGTGCAGTCATCGATAGATGTGTACTGATATAGTCCAGGACCCAGTTTACAGGTATCCATTTGAATTCTATCGCCTGGTAATGGACGTTCATAACAAATGTAATCTACTTTACGACGGAATTTTTTAATCGGTTTGACTTAATGGGTGGATAGTACTTTATGGATAGTCGCCAAGGACAACGAGACTCCGTGCAGCTCATTAATTCGGTTTGCAAACGTCGAGCACCAAGATTTCTAGCTGAGCGCATTTCCAATATTAAAGCTTCTAGCTCAGCATTGATTTTAGTATTTGGCGATTTTAAGGGACATTTACTATGACTACTTAATCCATCAATACCTTGTTCAGAATATCGTTTCCACCACTTGCGTAAAGTTGGTCTAGAAATGCCACATCTCCGACAAACCAGGCCAGCATTATTGGTCTCTTCAAATAATTTAACCCATACGAGTCTTTGTTGAATTTCTCTGTTCATAGACACCCATTATATTGAAGTGATGTCTATGAATCACACAGATTATCATAAGGCTTTTGAAACTGTCGCACCTCATGTTTGAATTCACCCATTAACAGAGTGCGAATTAGTCCTTGATCATGTTTGACCACATTTCAAGGAATAGTGTCCAACTTTCGGTATGCAGATTATGGTGTGGGGTTCTCTTAAAGTTTAAACCTTATTATTTTACTTCAGTAATGCTGATTGGCTGGTCTTTTACAAATTCAACAACCCCTTCACCACGTTTAAAGTGAATTGAAACTCCATTATTATTAGCTAAACGAATACCACTACCAGCAACTGTTTGCTTTAAACGATATACCATGCCTGAGTTATCAGTCATTAAAGCAGTTTCAAAGTTATCCGATGATTTCAGAAAAATTAATAAACCATTCGGACCAGAAAATTTAAGGACCTGCGTATCAGCTGAAGTATTGCTTGTAGCCTTATCTTGTAAAGTTTCAGTCTTTGGACTCGAAGTACACCCAGTCATTGCTAAAACTAACAAAGTTAAACTTAAAAAATATTTCATTTAACTACCTTTTTCATCTGTAAATCATAAGTGTATTTATACTAATTGTTATAATTTAACAATAAAACAAATATTACTTTTTTTTACATAAAACAGCCATAAATCGCATTTTGAACCTTACCGGATTTATCGGAGATTTTTTTATTTAAGTTAGGCCACCTGACCTAACGGATTAATCTTATCATAGTACATTGCTTCAAACTCGAAAGGCGATACATAACCCAGTGCACTGTGTACATGCTTTTTATTGAACCAATCTACCCAATTTAATGTCGCTTGAGAAGCAATGCTTCTCATCTCAGGAAAGTTGGTCTCCGACAAACCCGGTACGGTTCAGGCTAAAGCAACAGAACTTTGATAATTTCTTTTGAGCTTGTCATATCGAGTAGCTATTCCTCTAAATTGCTTTAATCTACAAAACATAT
>NZ_JAMXXL010000045.1:0-16956 GCF_024129685.1 Acinetobacter lwoffii
TCGTTTAAATTCCCCATCATTAAATCGAGTTAAATTTTCATATTTCATGGGGCTAGTATAAACAATTTTTTACTTTCGCAAGAGATCTAATCTACAACTTTAGAATTATAGGATTCTTGTAATTAAACAATGATTATTTAATTATATTTATTTTGAGTTTCATCTGATTAGATATTTGATCACTACATCAATTTTAGATTTAAATAATTCTACTTGGCCGAAAAATAAGGTTTTATTTTTTAAATATATTTCAACCCACTCATTTTTTTTAATATTTAATCTAATCAACTAAAAATGGCTTACATCCAGTTAATGAATGTAAACCATGATTAAAACTTAGTTTTTACCCGTATGACCAAAACCGCCAGCACCGCGTTCAGTCGCTTCGAATTCATTCACCAGATCGAATTCAGCTTGTACCACAGGAACCAACACATACTGCGCCAAACGTTCACCTGGCTCTAAGCTGAATGCCGTCTGACTACGGTTCCAAACGGATACCATCAATTCACCCTGATAATCAGAATCAATTAAACCGACCAGGTTACCCAACACGATCCCATGTTTATGGCCCAAACCCGAACGTGGCAAGATCAGACCAGCAAATGCAGGATCTTCAATATAGATTGCTAAACCAGTTTTTACCAAAACCGTTTGGCCTGGTTCAATGATTGTGGTTTCTGCAACACACGCACGCAAATCCAGCCCCGCTGAACCTGTCGTAGCATAAGTCGGTAATGGCCATTCCTGACCAAGACGCGAGTCAAGGACTTTCACCTGAACTTTCATGTATTCATTCCTGTTGTTTCATTTAAAATAAGTGACAGCGCTGCACCTTATCGTTTGATGAGGTTACGCAAATTATCAAGATAATGTTGGGCTTGTAATTTCGGATCGATGTTGCTTGCCAGCTTTTTCTTACGACCTAACCATTCCAGCTCATCTTCTGGTAATTCATCCAGGAAACGGCTTGGGGTCATTTGCTTCATCTGCCCGCCCGCCTTGCGCTGTTCTGCCAAAGTAATGGTCAAGCCCTGACGTGCACGGGTAATACCCACATACATCAGACGGCGTTCCTCTTCGACCGTTTCTGCAGCGATCGAGTTTTTATGTGGCAGAATTTCTTCTTCCAGCCCGATCAGATAGACATAAGGAAATTCCAGACCTTTAGACGCATGCAAAGTCAATAAATTGACTTTATCGGTGTCCTCTTCTTCCTGCTGCTGCTCGAGCATGTCCAGCAGCACCATTTTACGAATCACACTTTCAATATTTTTTTCATCAACATCTTCAGCGCGGTTAATCAGGCTTTGAATGCTGCTATAGAGCACTTCGATATTGTCGAGCTTGGTCTTTTCCTGCGCTGGTGTGGCTGCAGTTTCCTTGATGTAATCGATATAACCGGCTTCAATCATCATCTGGCGGATAATTGGCACTGGTTCATCATCATCCAGTAAATTGCGGGTAAAACCCTCAATAAAATCGGCAAACTCAGCCAATTGAGTCGTGGCCTTTTTCGGAATCGCCATGGTCAGACGCTGATCCGCAGCCGCAGCCAGAAGCGACAGATTATTTTCCTGAGCAAATAGACCGAGCTTTTCCAGCGTTACCGGACCAATTGCCCGTTTTGGCGTATTGATAATTCGTAAAAATGCACTGTCATCTTCAGGGTTAATGATCAAGCGTAAATAGCTCATCATGTCCTTGATTTCGGCACGTGCGAAGAAGGACTGTCCGCCAGATAATTTATACGGAATCTGCATCTGGCGCAGATGGGTTTCTAAAATACGCGCCTGGAAATTGCCGCGGTACAACACCGCATAATCTTTCCAGCTTTTACCGTTCATCAATTTATGCGTGATCAGGTCTTTAACCACGCGTTCTGCTTCATCATCATCATTGCGGCAGGTAATCACACGGATCACTTCACCATGGCCTTTGTCCGACCAAAGCTTTTTATCAAAAATATGCGGATTATTACCAATCACGGTGTTGGCTGCTTTGAGAATACGACTGGTCGAACGATAGTTCTGTTCCAGTTTAATCACTTTTAAATTAGGAAAATCCTGCTGCAGCAAGGCCATATTTTCCGGTTTAGCACCACGCCAGGCATAAATCGACTGGTCATCATCGCCTACGGCGGTGAACTGTCCCATCACGCCAACCAGTAATTTCACCAGAATATACTGCGCCGTATTGGTATCCTGATATTCATCGACCAGCAAATAACGCACGCGATTTTGCCATTTGTCACGAACTTCGGCATTTTCCTGCAGCAAGCGCGTTGGCATCACAATCAGGTCATCAAAATCCACGGCGTTATAGGCACGCAAATTACGTTCATATAATTGATATAAATGCGCAAACTGCACATCTTCGGCAGTTTCACAGGTAGTATGTGCCTGCTCGGGTGGAATCAGATCATTTTTCCAGTCCGAGATCATTTTCATGGCTTTGGCAATCAGTTCTTTGCTTTCTGCACCGGATAAATTGTCACGCTGCATCAGATCCATCAGAATGCGTTTACAGTCGTCAGCATCCAGAATCGAGAAATTATTTTTCAGTGGGGTATGTTTCAACTCCAGGCGCAGCATATTCAGGCCAAAAGTATGGAAGGTCGAAACTGAAACGCCTTTACTTTCTTCACGCGTCAACAATTTGCTGACACGCTCTTTCATCTCACGTGCTGCCTTGTTGGTAAAAGTCATCGCAGTAATACGATGTGCGGGAATCCCGCAATGCTTGACTAAATACGCGATTTTTCGCGTGATCACTGAAGTCTTGCCTGAACCCGCTCCTGCAAGTACTAACAAGGGTCCTTGAGTGTATTTCATGGCTTCAAGTTGCTTGTCATTTAACTGACTGGCGAGTGACATATGGCTTCCTCTTCTAGATTCGGCTCCGATTATAGTCATCTCTGCGTCAGTTGCCTAATTTAAAATACGATTAATCAGGTCAATATTCAGATATAAAAAAACCACCCGAAGGTGGTTTTTTCTTAAGCGTTCAAGAATTATTGAACTGCATATACCGCGATTTCTACACGACGGTTTTGCTCTTTACCTGCAGCAGTTGTATTGTCTGCAATTGGGTTCGCTGAACCTAAACCTTGAGCATTAATACGTGTACGTGAAACACCTTGGCCTGCCAAGTAAGTCGCTACAGAGTTTGCGCGTGCTTGAGACAATGGCAAGTTAATTGAGTCATTACCCGTGCTGTCTGTATAACCAGTTACAAGAATACCGCTCTTGTTATCTTCAGTTAATACTTGCGCTACTTTGTTCAAAGTGCCATAAAAGTTTGGTTTGATATTTGACTTGTTCGTGTCAAATGTAATGCTGCCTGGCATCACAAGGTTAATCGAACCATCTGCATTACGGTTAACGTCTACGCCCGTACCCGCTGTTGCTTGACGTAATTTTTTCTCTTTGTTATCAAGATACACACCCGCTGCACCACCAACAACAGCACCAATCGCTGCTGCACGGTTATTTTGACGGCTGGTATTCGCATTGCCTTTAGAAACACCGTAACCTGCTGCAGCACCAATTAAAGTACCTAGAGCAGCTTTATCATATTCCACACCACCGATGTTATTACCAGTTGATTGACAACCTGTAAGTGCTACGGCCCCTGCTACAGCTGCTGAAATGACTAGTGCACGCATCGCATGACTCCTTGTTGTATGCTTTGTTGTTAAGCGAGATAATGATTTAAATTGAATGGGCTAACCATTGAATTTTTGTTAATAATAAATCGTTTAGTAATATTTTGTAATGTTTATATGTAACTAAAACCAAGTAGTTCGTCACAATATCTTCATAGTTTCCTGTTTAGGCTTTTTTATTTGCCTAACTGTCTCTATATTACTCAAAATATGAAAAAATTTAAGTGATTAATCTCTGGGGACTGTTTGGATATGTCATCGAATAGCAACAAACAACCGACTTTAAAAAAACTGGCGCGTGGCCTGACGGTCACATCCGTCATGACGGGCAGTACTTTTTTTCATGGTCCCCCGGTGCTGGCCTTGGGTTTAACCAAACTTTTTAAAAAATCCGCAAAAGTGGATGAAACCAATATCAAGATTACCAACAGCTGGTTAGGGGTCAATAATTGGCTGATTGAGCATGTGCTGAAAAACACGCAATGGCAAATCAGTGTAGATGAATCACTGGATTTGAATATGCAGGGACGTTATTTGATGACCTGTAATCATCAAAGCTGGGTCGATACTACTGTCAATCAGTACTTCGGTCTGACCCGTATGCCCCTGACGCGCTTCTTTACTAAATGGGAACTTATTTTTATTCCTTTTGTCGGTCAGGCTTTTAAAATCTTAGGCTTCCCGATGATGAAACGGCATAGCAAGGAACAGATTGCCAAAAACCCTGCGTTGAAATATCGGGATATGGAAGAAGCACGTAAATCCTGTGAGCAGCTGATCAGTCAGCCTTTTACCCTGTTAAATTATCTGGAAGGCACGCGCTTTACCCAGGAAAAGCATGATCAGCAGCAGTCTCCCTATACACATTTACTGAAACCTAAAGCCGGTGGTCTAGCATCGGCGCTCAGTATTCTCGGCGATAAAATTGATGCGCTGGTCGACATGACCATTGTTTATCCTGACGGTATTCCGGGCTATGGTGAATTCTGGTTAGGTGAAGTACCACGTATTGCGGTAAATTTAAGAAAAATTGATATTCCAGACTGGGTACTGGGCGGCAATTATGAAGATGATGCTGAATATCGTGCACGCTTTCAAAAATGGATTGATCAAATCTGGACCGAAAAAGATCAGCTCATCGCACAAATGCAGCAGAACTTTGCCCAAGCCCCGGTCGGATCTGTAACTGAGTAATTATGAAGAACGACAACCCGGACATTACGTCCAGCTCCTTTAAATTTGTTCGTAAAGGAACCTGGGGCTGGAAAATTGCACTGATTTACGACATTTTCATGATGGTTTTAATCATCATCAATCTGTTCTGTCTCAGTGCCAACGCCATTTTAATGAGCGATTTTGGTCAGTGGTTGTTTGACTTTATTCGTTTACCGGAAATCTTGCAGTTTTATAAAAGTGATTTACGCCCTTGGGTCATCATTACCGAGGGCTGGTTTACCACTTTCTTGGTCTGTGAATTACTGGCACGCTGGGTTATCGCAATTGTCCTGCGTCATCATCGACGCTGGTGGTTCTTCCCTTTTGTACACTGGTATGAAATTTTATCCATTATCCCTCAGCTACGTTTTCTGCGCCTGCTACGTGCGGTTGCTATTGGCTACAACCTGCATAGTCATGGTTATAAAGTAATTCCCAACCGCTGGTATCGCCAAGGTAACTTTTATTACAACATGCTGATGGAAGAGCTTTCCAGCCGGGTGGTACTTACCGTACTGGATGGTATCAAGCGTGAACTGACCACAAGCACATCACATAAACAGTTAATTGATGATTTGGTGGAACATCACCGTAAATTACTGGCCATTGCTTTGGCAGATATCTTGCAAGAATCTTTGGGTAAGGAATTACAATCACAACGTTCCATGATCGCTAAAAATGTAGGGCAAGTAGTCAATCAGGCGATTGAAGATACTCCAGAACTTACTCAGCTGCTGCGTCTGATTCCAATTGTGGGCAGCCGGATTGAACAGCAAATTCAAAGTATTGGTCAACGCTTGGGCGAAAATATTACTCAGGGCCTGATTGAGCCGTTTACCCATACAGGTACAAAAGAAAATCCGACTTTTACCCTAATTTCAGATAAAATCAGCCAGATACAGATTGAACATAATCCACATATTGATAAATTGGTTGAATCGGCTGTTTTTGAAACACTTGAAGCGATCCGAAAACAGGTAAAAGTCAAACAGTGGCAACAGATTCTAGAAGAACATGAGCAAAATCAGAGCTCAATAGATAAGTAAAGTTTAAAGTACAGAATCAGATCAATCCGTCCGGTTCTGTTCGCATAAAAAAATAACTGAGATCGCTAGAGAATTACTGCAATTTGTTCTAGGATTTGCACTATTTACAACATTGCTTCGACACAAAACCAGCACGTCAGAAGTATTTAAGGAAGAATTATGGCTGATATACGGATAAAAGGCAGAATGGTCAATGCGATACGCATTAGCCTAGATACCAATGATCATGATGCAATCCGCCAGCAACTTAGCCCAAAACTACAAGCAGCATTTCCACCCGGCACTTTGGCAGTCATAGAAAGTTCAGTTGAACAGGAACTCATTGCGCTAATTCAACTATTAATCAGTCTGGATGTACAGCCTATGGCTGTTACTGAGGGTTTACTTGGAGATCAGGCGCGCGCCATTCAGTTCCCGGTACTGCCACCTGATCGCCAGTTAGAAGAAATTAAAGCCACCAAAGAACAGGTCGTGGAAGTTAAACCAGAACCTACAGCGGTGAATGATAATCAAGCACCTGCTGCTCCGATCGTCGCGCATATCACCTCATATCATGATGAAATCCTGCGTACCGGCCAATGTATCGTGCAGCATAATGGCGACATTATTATTAATGCCGGTATCAACAGTGGCTCAGAAGTGATTGCTTCAGGCAATATTCATGTTTATGGCAGCGCACGTGGTCGGGTCATTGCGGGTGCGGGTGGCAATACTGCAGCACGCATTTTCTGTCATAGTCTCGAAGCAGAACTGATTTCAATTGCAGGAACCTATTGTGTGGCGGATGATATTCCACCGCATGTAGTTAAAAAATCTGTGCATATTTACTTGAATGATCAACTAGAGCTTGTATTTGAAGCTCTACAATTTTAATGTATAAATAAACACCAAAAACCCCATTTTAAACAGGGTATTTGAACCATAACAGGAGTGGATTCGGTGGCGAAAATTGTTGTCGTAACGTCAGGCAAAGGTGGTGTAGGTAAAACTACAACGAGTGCATCTTTTGCAACAGGTTTAGCCCTACGCGGTCACAAAACTGTTGTTATTGATTTTGATGTAGGTTTACGTAACCTTGATTTGATTATGGGCTGTGAACGCCGTGTAGTTTATGATTTTGTGAATGTTTTAAATAACGAAGCACGATTACAACAAGCACTGATTCGCGATAAAGATATTGAAAATTTATATATTTTACCTGCATCACAAACACGTGATAAAGATGCCTTAACCGATGAAGGTGTTGCTCGTGTAATGGATGAGCTTTCGCAGGAATTTGATTATATTATCTGTGATTCGCCTGCCGGTATTGAGCGTGGTGCTATTTTGGCCATGTATCATGCGGATGAAGCCATCATTGTGACCAACCCTGAGATTTCTTCAGTACGTGACTCTGACCGTATCATTGGTATGCTCGACAGTAAAACTAAAAAAGTAGAACAAAACGAAGGTCGCATTCGTAAGCATCTGTGTATTACCCGTTTCAATCCGGAACGTGCCGATAAACAGGAAATGCTAACGATTGATGATATTTCTAAGGATATTTTACGTGTACCGACCTTGGGCGTTATTCCTGAGTGTCCAAGCGTTTTACAGGCATCGAATGAAGGTAAGCCGGTGATTCTTTTCACTGAAGCTTCTGCAGGTCAGGCCTATGATGATCTGGTTGCGCGTTTCCTTGGCGAAGAGCGTCCTTACCGTCATATCGAGGTAAAACCTAAGGGCTGGTTAGCACGACTATTTGGAGCGTAGACATGGCAGGATTCTGGAGTAAACTTTTTAGTGGCGAGGATAAACCATCAAGCGCACGGACTGCTAAAGACCGTTTGAAGGTGATCGTTGCATCCGAACAGGGCTTGGGTCGTCGCTTGAGCCAGGACAAAATTGACCAGATGAAGACTGAAATCATGCAAGTGGTCAATCGTTATGTTCGCGGTGTCGATGAACAGCATATTCAAATGCAGGTCCGTTCTGAAGCCAATATTGAAATGCTTGAAATGAATATCAATTTACCTGAAGAACGATAATCTGATTTTTGATTGGTCAAGTAAATTGATTCAAGGCAAAATATGAGAGTGGTAGAAATAGTAGTTTAGCTATATTCCGCCCACTTGAAGCATAGCTTCAAGTCTTGCGACTAGGCAAAGCAGTGCTTTGCTAATCTAGTCTCATATTTTGCCTTTTTTCATGCCGAAAAAACTACATTAGATCAAGGAAATTGCGATGGCATTATCTCAACCAGCGACCTTTAACGAAGAATGGTCAGATGAGCGTGTATTTGCCTACTTGAATCAGCTTCCTCCTGCAGGTGTTAATGCTGATTTTCACGTGCTGTATCATGCTTTCAAGCATATGCGTCCATTCGATTATGAACGCCTGTTGACGAAATTTGTCGCTGATGGCCGTGATGTCAATGCAACCAATCCGGAAGGACAACGCATTCATGACGTGATTGCCACTTTCCCGCGTCAAAGTGCCGAGTTCCTGGATGTATTGGCAAAATTTGCCTGAGTCAAAAATACATAAAAAAGCCTGCTTTGAAAGCAGGCTTTTTTAATATCAAAACTTATTTCAGAGATTATATATGTTAGATGCTTATGAAAAACTATTTGAACTTATTGATAAATAAATATTTTTTAAATCAAGTATAAATAATATTATTTATATCCAAGATACAGAAATTGATCGAAGATGGAATAATTTAAAACAGGATCTTTTAAATAATACACCTATGACTATACGAAGTTATGGACGTAACGGTATAAATTCAAATCTATTTCAAGAACTTTATAAAATTCTTTTTAATCATCAGAATATTCATATTGACCGTACTAACAATGATATTCCCGCTAAAATTCTGAAAGATTTAACACCATATTGTAAAAAAACTAAGCGCGTAGATGGTCCAAAAATAAGAATTATGAATTATCAAATCTCACATTTGTTTGGCCGTACTAAAAACCCGCTTTTATTTACTGCACCATGGAATATTGCCTATATACCAAAATACTTAGATCCCTTTACTGGTCATGAATCACAAGGTACTACAAGTCGAGAATTTAAGCAGATTTTTAATCGTCTTTTATCTGAAAAGTTCAAGGAATATATCCAAGACTATAATCAATTCATTGCCGTTTATGCTCATCAAGAAAAATTAAATGATGCAATTGAGCAAGTTCGCCGAAATATAAATAAACCGCTTGAAGAAAAGACCTTAATTAATTTTAAGAAAGATGTTTATTTACAGTGGTCTAAAATTGAATAACTCCTTTACAAAAAAGGCCTGCATCATGCAGGCCTTTTTATTGCAAAGATTGTGAAACTAAACCAGAATCTCGCGTTTGCCGTTGGCCCCCATGCCGCTGACAATGCCATTTTCTTCCATCTGGTCAATGATTCGTGCAGCACGGTTATAACCCAGACTAAATTTTCGCTGTAAGGATGAAGTGGAAGCCTTACGGGTTTCTAGTACAAAAGCCACACACTGGTCATACAGTGCATCGCGGTCTGATCCACCGTCGCCCCCATCTTCAAAACCGCGACCCGATGGCTCTTCATCAAACGGTGTCAGGATCTCGTCGACATAGTTTGGTGAACCACGTTCACGCCATGCATCACAGATCCGGTTTACTTCATCATCGGCAATAAATGCACCATGCACACGCTCAGGTTCAATTTTACCCGGGCCGAGGAATAGCATGTCACCATGACCAAGTAAGTCTTCAGCACCACCCGCATCCAGAATGGTACGCGAATCGATCTTGGAGTTGACCCGCAATGCAACACGCGTCGGAATATTGGCTTTGATCAAACCGGTGATTACGTCTACTGATGGACGCTGGGTCGCAAGCAACAGGTGAATACCAGCAGCACGTGATTTTTGTGCCAGACGGGTAATCATTTCTTCGGCTTTTTTACCCACCTGCATGATCATATCCGCGAACTCATCCGCAACAATCACAATAGAAGGCAACGGTGTTAACCGCGGCGCACGCTCACCCACAACAGAATCGCTGGCTTTCCAGGTTGGATCGATCAGGTCTTCACCATTGGCAATCGCCTCTTCCACTTTGCGGTTATAGTCGCTCAGTTTACGGATTTTCAGGAAAGACATCAGTTTATAACGACGTTCCATTTCATTGACACACCAGTTCAATGCGCTGACCGCATCTTTCATATCGGTAACTACAGGCGTCAATAAATGTGGAATATCGTTATAGTTCGCCAGTTCCAGCTGCTTCGGATCGATCAGAATAAGACGCAATTCATCCGGTGTATATTTCAGCAACATCGATAGAATCATCGAGTTGACCGCCACCGATTTACCGGAACCTGTGGTTCCTGCCACCAGCATATGCGGCGCTTTACCCAGATCAGCAATCACCGGATTACCGGAAATATCCTTACCCATTGCCATGGAGAGGATGCTATTCGGATCAGTGAAGGCTGGAATGGTCAAAAGTTCGATCAAACGGACCATTTCACGGGTACTGTTTGGTACTTCAATTCCGATATACGGTTTGCCCGGAATGACTTCAACTACACGCACCGATGCCATCGACATCGAACGTGCCAAATCACGCGAAATATTGGTCACTTTAGAGGCTTTTACCCCTGGCGCCAGATCCAGTTCAAAACGTGTCACGACTGGGCCTGGCTGTGCTTCTACCACTTTGGCTTTGACGTTGAATTCTTGCAACTTGATTTCAAGCAATTCAGATAAACGTGCCAGCTGCTCTTCAGTAAAATTCACTTTTTTATTCGGATCGACTTCATCCAGTAAATCCAGACCTGGAAGCGGTGATAAATCTTTTCGGCGCTCCACCACCTGCATGGCACGTGACATCGGACGGCCTGAAGCATCAGTTAAAGGAGCATCAAAATCAAACTCGTCTTCATCTTGTGGTTTACCAGCCGTTTCTTGCCAGGCTTCTACAAATTCTTCTTTAGATAAAGCCTCGCGTACTGCTGCATGAGTTGCAGAAGGAGGAGATACTGGTTGCTCTATACCCTGATGCTGAATTGGTGCCTGAACAAAAGCAGAAGATTGGGCATAGCTTGATGCACGTACTGGTTGGCTTGGCTCATCTTCTTCAATCAGTAAATCACCCAGGTCATCCAGATCGGCCTGTAATGCGCTATTTTTCACGACATGTGCCGTTGTCATAGACGCCATGACAGGTGCAACATTGGTCATGTCTTCTACAATTCTTGCCGTCTTTTCGGCTGGCGCTGTATTGAATGGACTATGCACATCGGTCGCAGTTTTGCCTTGCGGAACTGCAGCCAGAAGTTCATCAAAGATTTCATCATCATCCCAGTCCAGGCCTGTATGCGGAGCCGATGCGGTTCTGGTGTGAGCATGAGTCTGTGCTGAAACAGGTTGAGGAGCGGTTATATGTGAGACTGGAGAATTAAGCTGTTCTTCTTCGGCTGCTTTGAGTAAGGCATCAATATCCTGTTTATGGCGCTGATCTTCATTTGAATGTAAGGCACGCCACACCTCGCCTGTCGCTACCACACGATCCGGCTGTTGAGGCACTTGCTGTACTTGCTTAAATGTCTCGACTGGCTCAGGAGCCTGCTGCTCAGCCTCAGGAATATCCTCATAAAACTGCGGTTGTTGTGATTCTTTATCGGCAAAATCATCAAATAAGCGTTCAGCCACCTGATCGCGCACCACCGGATCTATTTCTACCAGTTGATGCTCAGGCGCAGGTGTTACTGCAACCGCTACTTTTTTTGCACTAATGACTGGCTCTTTTTTGGCGACAGGTGCAGTCCGGTCAAAATCAGACATGCCTTCAGGCACATTGCGGTAGAATAGGTCTTGTAAATAAGCAGGGGTTGCTTTGAGGCTGCTCCAGGTCTTGTTCCATTTCACCCCAAACGCCAAGGTAAATAGCACCACCCAAAGCACCAGCAGGAAGAATGCTGCACCGTATACTGTCAGCAGTTGTTCCAGACTCTGGCCTAATTCATAGCCAATAATACCGCCGGAAGAATTATCCAGCGTATCAGCAGGGACTTGCCAAAATAAAAACAATAGCGCTGAGGTGGTCAGCAACAGGAAGAATTGCGCAGCATAGCGAAATGGCCGGTTCAGGAAGCTACGCGGCCACCAGACCTGAATCGCTTCCATAAACAGATAGACAGGGATCAGCAGACTTGCCCAACCAAGGAAGCCAAACAAAAGGTCTGCAATCCAGGCACCCGCTACCCCACTGGCATTCGAAACGGTCTGCGTATCACTGGAGATATGCATCCACCCCGGATCAAATGGCGTATAGGTCACTGTTGCAAGAAACAGATAAATCCCAAATGAGACTAAAAATAATGTCATTACTAAGCGCTGTGCATAGGCACTCGACACCGCTGTCATATACTGTCCTGTAACCAATTCTTCATGAATATTCTTTTGCTTCAATGCTTGAAAAAAGCGACGCAATAAAATGCATATTATGCACCTGTTCTGTGAAAAAAGATGCACTATTGTGCAAGCACAATGTTACTTATGCTATATAGCCCAAATCGATTTCAATGATCAATAATATCGACTTTAATCTCACACCACTGTTATACAGTTTCACGTATAATTCAATAAATTTCTAAATAAAAAAGGATACAGCTGATGAGCGCACGTCACTTACGACTGATTATTTTAGGTTCTGGCCCTGCAGGCTATAGCGCAGCAGTATATGCAGCGCGTGCAAACTTGAAACCTACCCTGATTGCAGGCTTGCAACTGGGCGGTCAGCTGACCACGACGACTGACGTCGATAACTGGCCGGGTGATCCCGAAGGTTTGACTGGTCCCGCATTGATGGAACGTATGCAGGCACATGCAGAGCGTTTTGGCACTGAAATCGTGTATGACCATATCAATGAAGTGGATCTTAGCCAGCGCCCGTTCGTGTTAAAAGGCGATATGGAAGAATTCACCTGTGATGCCTTGATCATTTGTACTGGTGCAACGGCCCAATACCTCGGTCTGGAATCTGAAGCAGCCTATATGGGTCAAGGTGTCAGTGCTTGCGCAACCTGTGATGGTTTCTTCTATAAAAACCAGAAAGTGATGGTTGTAGGGGGCGGTAATACCGCTGTTGAAGAAGCATTGTACTTATCCAATATTGCGTCTCACGTGACTCTGGTTCACCGTCGTGATTCATTACGCTCTGAAAAAATCCTACAAAATCATTTATTTGCCAAAGAAAAAGAAGGCAAGATCAGTATTATCTGGAACCATCAGGTCGATGAAGTACTCGGTGATGCGCAATCTGGCGTAACCTCAGTTCGTCTTAAATCAACTCAAGATGATTCTACTCAAAACGTTGATGTGACAGGTATGTTTGTGGCGATTGGTCATAAGCCAAATAGCGCCATGTTCGAAGGCCAGTTAGAGCTTCGTGATGGTTATATCCAGGTGCAAAGTGGTACTGCAGGTAATGCAACCCAAACTTCGGTACCGGGTGTATTTGCAGCCGGTGACATTGCGGACAGCATTTACCGTCAGGCCATTACTTCTGCGGGTTCAGGCTGTATGGCTGCGCTTGATGCGGAAAAATATCTTGATGCGATGGGCAAACTAGACTAAGCAGCAAGAATAAAAAAGCCGTCCATTATGGGCGGCTTTTTTATTGCTAGAATGAGATGATGATTTATCTATAGATTTATGTCGGGTTTGCCATGTCTTTACTTCCTCCCTCAGAATTCATTTTTCCCAATCCGGTCGAGGTTGATCCTGAAGGTGAAGGACTGATTTGTATTGGTGCCGACCTCTCCCCTTCTACACTTTATGAAGCCTATACACATGGATTATTTCCATGGTTTTCAGAAGGTGATCCAATTTGCTGGTGGAGTCCGGAACCACGCTGCATTATTCGCCCCGAAGATTATCATCCAAGCAAATCCCTGCTACGCAATATGAAAAAGCAGGACTATAAAATTACAATCAATCATGCTTTTGAAAGGGTGATTCGTTCCTGTTCATTGCCGCGTGCTTATGCAGACGACACCTGGATCAGTGAAGATATTATCGCAGGCTATTGTGACATGTTCGACGCAGGATATGGTTATAGCATTGAGGTCTGGGATGAAGATCGCGTCGTCGGTGGACTTTATGGTGTGACCATCGGTCAAGGCTGTTTTGGTGAATCCATGTTTAGTACGCAAACCGATGTTTCTAAAATGGTTTTCTATACTTTAATGCTGATTGGACAGGAAAATAAACTACCCTGGATCGACTGCCAACTGGTCAACGATCATCTTTTAAGCCTGGGTGCCTGCACACTTTCTCGCCAAGCCTATCTTAATTCTTTACAAGATATTGTAAAAAAGCCTGCTATCGATTGGAAAAATTATCAGGAAGGTGTATTTTCAAGTAAAACAATAGCGCAAAACGCGCGCTTAAGTGAATGAAAATAACAGAGGGTAGTTGTTATGAACTCTTATCAGCCAAAGGCCCTACTGAACGATTTACAGTATTATATTACGCCGCCGCATGATTGTAGCTATTTACCCAACAAGTCGGCGCGCATGGTTTTTCTGGATCCTGCACATCGAATTGATGTCGTAACTTTATCGGAACTGTCACGTACCGGTTTCCGCCGCAGTGGTGATTTCGTGTATCGACCCGAATGTCATCTGTGTCGTCAATGTCTGTCTTCGCGTGTGCCTGTTGTTGAATTCCGCATGAACAGTTCACAAAAAAAAGCCTGGAAACGGAATCAGGATCTGGTGATGAAAATTACCAGTCCAGAGCACGCCGGTGATCTACATTATGCGCTGTATGAACGCTATATTAATGAACGCCACTCAGATGGCGACATGTTCCCACCCACTCGGGATCAGTTCGAAAAATTTTTATTACAAAGCTGTGCCGACAGCTTCTTTCTAGAATTATGGCAAGATGAGCGTCTAATCAGTGTTTCAACCTGTGACTTGCTGGATGATGGTATTTCTGCCGTCTATACCTTCTTTGACCCAGATGAAAATCGCCGCTCACTTGGTGCTTTTGCAATCTTGAAACAGATTGAACATGCACAAAAGCTGGGCTTACAATTTATCTATCTGGGATATTGGGTGCCGCATTCTAGCAAAATGAATTACAAATCTCAGTATCTGCCACTGGAACTCTTGATCGATGGACAATGGCGACGCTTAAATCATGCCCTAAGTGCCACGGAGATTCAGCACTTGGGAAACTCATTAATGACGACCTTACCCAGCGGATGGAATCACCAGATTATTAAATAAGGTCGTCAGCTTTTATGATTTAAACAGACTAGCAAAATCATCCGTACATGCTTTCACCATAATGATGGCATGTTCACGGCTTCCGTTGGCATTTGGATAATAGTTCTTACGCAGATCAATCTGATGAAAGCCTGATTTTTCATACAGCTTGATCGCAGCCAGATTACTCTCGCGCACTTCCAGGAAAATCTGCACCGGATTATTTTTTAGCATCGCCACTGAAGCCTCCAGCAACTGATAGCCCAAGCCCTGACCTTGCTGTGCCGGATCAATTGCCATGAGCAATAAATTGGCTTCATCCAGCACTGGTTGTAAAATACAAAATCCGGCCACCTGCCCTTGCACTTCAATCACGGTACTTTGATAAGCCGTTACAGCATCTTGGAACTGTTTTAAAGTCCAGGGATGTGATTGAACCGACCTTTCAATCTTTGCCACGGCTTCTACATCCGCTGCTTGCATTAAACGAATCATCTTCGTTCATCTTATATAGAATCAACCCTCGCATTATAGAAACTTCATCCAAAAAATCGAGCAAAAAAAAGAGCGATTTTAATCGCTCTTTGATCTTCAGTTCTGTCACAGACCCAATTTGGCTTTCCAAGTAGCCAACAGTTGATCTGTATGATGATCATTCGGATGGAATCCAGGTTTAAAATACATCAGCATTTCTTTCGCCATACCCGTAATGACACCTTTAGAAGGACTATAGGCATAGGTATAAATGGCTTTTAAGGACTCAAGATTAAACTGCTGATCCTGTTTAAGCAAACGGGCGAGGAAACAGCTTTGCACCACAAATAAGGTTGCCATTGCGATGACCAAGGATGAAGTACGCAGTGCATAGGCTTTTAGGCCTTTGCCAAAAACTCCTTCAAAGACATCATATGCAACTGCCTTATGTTCATTTTCCTCGATAGCATGCCATAACCACATGGTTTTCATGGTTTCATCTGTCATCAATTCCTGAATGTGGCTATTGGTCAAAAGCTGTGAGGCAATGGTTGCAGTGAAATGCTCAAGTGCCGTAGTTGCAGTCAAATCTACCATTTCTTGGGTAATTCCCACAGGCTTACCCAGTTTAGCCATGACTTTACGTGTCGTTTGAATGACTTTATCGGTATAACGATCAAGCATCTCGACATCATGCCCATGTTTTTGCGCAGAAGCATTAAAGCCGATATGCTCGTGAGTATGCATGGCTTCCTGACCAATAAAAGCAGAAATTTCTTTTTGTAATGCTTCATTATTGGCAATTGCAGGATGGTTACGTACCGCGCGGACTGAATCTATAAAAAACTTTTCACCTGCTGGAAATAGCGCAGATAATGCGGTCATAAAATGAGTGAGACCTGCTGAACCATTCATCCAATATTCCGGTACAGCATCAAAATCAAAGTTCATGCGACGAATTGGAAAACTAGCACCCGCACGATTGGTAATATTTACTTTCGCATTCATGTGACCACTCCCATCAGGCCAACCCAGGCCCAAAAATGTAATATTCATATTCTTATCTGTATATTACGTGGTAATTTTTTTTACATAAGTGCAGTTTAGGTCAAGCCGATATCAGATAAGGACAGCTTTTGAAATCATTGTCAGACAATTTATTTTTAGTTTTATAAAAGTTTGAATCAAAAAAAAGCGCCTCAAAGAGGCGCTTTTCTTACACAATCAGCGATTATGCAGTTACTTTAGCAACTACACCAGCACCAACTGTACGACCGCCTTCACGGATCGCAAAACGTAGACCTGGGTCCATTGCGATTG
>NZ_JAMXXL010000046.1:0-15283 GCF_024129685.1 Acinetobacter lwoffii
TACGAGGCATAGCGAATAGTAAAATTGGGTTTGGCGATTTGATTTTACTACTTCGCTATTTTTTTAAGCTAAAAGTGTCAACACACCCTAGATGAATCGTGATTAAAAATCGAAGAATGTCACTTCACCAGTTTCCAGTGAATATTCAGCACCCACGACTTTTAGTTTTCCTTGTCCAATCAGGTTTTCCAGAACGGCTGAACCGTGACGCAACTGATTCACCGAAGCAAATACGTTGGAACGTACTGCATGCTTGGACAATTTTGCCAAGTCATTTTTCAGTTCAGTTTGCATTAAAGTTTCAACTGAAGGACGTACGCGGTTCACAATCGACATCAGGTTTGCCGATGGCGGGCAATCTGGACACATCAAGGTATCAATAGTCGCTTTAATCGCACCACAGTGACTGTGACCTAACACCACCACAATCGCGCAATCATAACGTGCCGCGGCAAATTCAACACTGCCGACCTGTGAGGGTGCAACAATATTACCTGCAACACGAATCACAAAAAGATCGCCGAGACCCTGATCAAAAACCATTTCGGCTGGAACGCGCGAATCTGAACATCCCAAGACAATCGCAAACGGATTCTGATCCTCTGCCATTTCTGCGCGCTGTTGGTGGCTAAGTTGTTTTGGATGCGTGGTATCGCCACTGACAAAACGTTGGTTACCCTGTCTAAGACGTTCTAAAGCTTCTTGAGCTGTGAGCATTCTTTTCTATCACCGATGGTTTTAGTTGCAATATCTTACTGCCAGTTTTTTTGAATGTCACTTGCAAAAAATCTTAGCTGATTAAATTTTTAGCATTTATCTAATTTCATTTCTGCAGGGAATTTATGCGCAATACATCACATTTTCCAGTCATTTAATGTAATTCAACAAAAAACTAATGGGTGACAAGCGCAAGGATTGATTTAAAATAGGGTGAAGAATAATGTTTTTATTTGAATGAAAATTGCAAATTTATAACATGGAAGTATTTTAATTGAGCAATTTGCTCACTGGGTTTGTTTTGGGGAATGGCCAATGAAGAAAAGAATAAAATTGCGCTCGAAAATGATTTGTTCAGCCGTGGTTGCCTTAAGCATGGCATTACCGGGCCTGACACAGGCTCAAATACTGTTTAGCCAGAAAAATGAAACATCTGCCAAAGTCTTGCAGCAGCATCTGTTAGAAGAACGCAGCCTTGCTGGACTCAAATCCAAAACCCTCAAAATTGGCGAGGTCACCTGGAGCTATAGCGAAGGCGGTGCCAAGAACAAACCATCCATTCTACTGATTCATGGTCTGGCAGGCACGCGCGACAACTGGAACCGGGTCGCCCAGTTTCTGACGCCCTATTATCATGTCATTATTCCGGATCTGCCAAGCAACGGCGACACCAAAGTTCCGGACAATTTTGATGTTTCTGTGCCCAATGTGACCTCTCAGCTGCGTCTATTTATTGAAACCTTAAATGTGGACGAGAATTTACATATTGCTGGACATTCCTTAGGCGGCTCGATTGCCACAGTCTATGCCTCGCAATACCCTTTCGATACGCAAAGCCTGTTTCTGATCAATAGTGCGGGCCTGTATAAAATGGGGAATACGCCCTATACCAAAGATCCTCAAGCCTTAAAAGATCTGATCGTCAGCAAGCCCGGTGATCTGCAGGATGTTTCCAAACAGCTGATGCAGAACCCGCCAGTGATCCCTTATCAGCTGCGACATGCACAGGAAAAACTGCTGATTTCACGCGCTGAACAAACCAATAAATCGATTGATCAGGTGGTGATGCTAAACCGGATTTATACACCGGAAACCTTTGCCCGCCTGACCCGCACGGTAGAAGCACCCACCTTGATTTTATGGGGCAAACAGGATCGGATCATTAATGTCGAAGTAGTCAAAGAACTGCATGCCCTGCTGAAACGTGCAGAAAAACCGGTGATTCTGAATAATGTCGGGCATATGCCGCTTCTGGAAGCAGAAAAACAGGTTGCACAACATTATTTGCCTTTTCTGGCCAAGACACAGACCCTAAAAAACCCGCTTGCTGATAAACTCATTCCTTTAAATTAAGTTTCAGAGATGCTATGCAGAAACACCCGATGATTGAGCAGTTGATCGATGCTCAACTTGATTTTCTCGATCAGGCATTTTCTCAATCTGAAACGATTCAAAGCGAATTTCATGCATTTTATTTGTGGCTGCGCAAACAGACGCTAAAAGAGCTGTGGAGCTGCGAACTGATCAATCAGCTTTTGCAAAAACAGATTCTCGGTACTGCTGCCAGCAGTTTTCTGATCGAACAGATTGCTGAGCATATCCGTTTTGCATTGGTGCATCCGGCTAATGATACCACCACGATTGCCGATCTGATTCCAGTCCTGACCATAGACAAGATTGCCCAGTATGTGGCAAGTAAAAGTGGCCATCGTCAGCGCCTGATTAAAACGGTGGTAAATAATCCGGCTTTTTCCGCCATGATTACCCAATTGATCCAGCATTCCATTCAGGATTATCTGGATAATTCTGTGATTGCCAAAAGCGTGCCCGGGGTTTCCCGTTTTATGAAAATGGGCAAATCCGTTTTGGAAAATGTCACCGATACCAACCTCGATAGCACCATTGCGCGTTATCTGCAAAAAAACATTTTGAAGCTCAGCCAGATGAGTGAGCATGTTCTGAATCAGCATTTTGACGATGAGAAACTCTATCATTTTCAGGCTAATCTTTGGCATAAAATCAAGGACATGCCAGTATTGGTCTTGAAGAATTATATTGAGCTGCAGGACCTGAATCAGACGGTCGGCTTAGGTCATGACATCTGGGATCACATACGCCAGACGGACTATCTGCAGCAGCAAGTGCATGACGGAATTCATACCTGGTATGTCCGCAATCAGGAACATACTTTTGATCAGTTATTACGTGATCTGAATATTGATGAAGCGCTAATTCAGAATGAATTGCAGCAACTGCTCAGTCCGGTAATCCAGCAGATGGTTTCCCAAGGTCACTTACGTGAACGCGCGCGCAAATATCTGGAACAATTTTATTATCATGCAGATACTTTGAAAATTCTTAAGATTTAAATAAAAAAGCCGCTATAAAGCGGCTTTTTTATATTGTCATTTGCTTAGAATTTTGCATTCAGACTGATACCGTAACGACGACCATCCAATAGTTGATCACCATCAATATCTTCAGCTTTTTCATCCAGTAGGTTATAGACACCAAATTTACCTGTTAGATTCGGACTGAATTTATAGTTAAAGCCGACATCTACAAATTGGTAACCTGGATTTGGCTGAGCCATAGAGGTACGGCTCAAGTAAGCAGAGGTTTCAGAACGATGGTGCAAGCGGCTCCATACATTGAGTGCCTCATTTAGCTCATAATCCACACCAATATTAAACATGTGTTCCGGCATCTGGTTCAGTGGCTGGCCTTTAAAAGCACCTGACTTAAACTCTGAATCAGTATAAGTATAGTTTGCAGTCAATGTCGTGTAATCATTCAGACTGGCTTCTACCGTTGCTTCTATACCACGAATTTCTGCTTCATCTACATTAATCCGTTCACTAATAAAGTAGAATGGAATATCCCCTTCGAAACATTTCCAATTCTGCCAGTTATTACGGTTTGTTGTGGTGCCATCCGTATCGGTTTCGCAGGCACGAACTTCCGTAATCCGGTCTTCATATTTAGTGATAAAGCCAGTCAGCGATGTATTGATATAATCATTTTTCCAGTTGAAACCTAATTCAGTCGATACACTTGATTCAGGTTTCAAGTCCGGATTGGCACGAATAATGCCACGGCCTGTTGCTAAGGGTGAACCACCGCCACCCGTGACGCTATAGAAACCTTCTGTGACTGCACGAATATCAGGCTGTTTATAACCTGTAGCCACACCACCTTTTACTACAAAGTTATCATTTACCGCGTACACCCCATACAGTCGTGGCGATAAATGGCCACTATAGTTTTCATCATGATCATAACGTAAGCCGGCGGTTAAGTCGAAACGATCCGTAATACTCCAGGTGTCTTCAAGGAAAGCGGCAGCAGACCAACGTGTTAATTCACTAAATTCAGGTGCATTAGGATTCCGGTTAGTCGCTTTATCGACCAGTTTTTCATCTTTAAGATATCCCCCGAATGACAGCGTATGATCACCTAAGGCTAAGTTCCATTGACTGTTCGCTGTCCAAGTATCCAGGGTAATCCCTTTGGTGCCGAGTTCCGTATTGCCACGATCTGGATTTTTTGAATTTTCATATTGAATATAAGATGAACTGTCTAAGTTATCGCTATAACGGCCATTATGGGTTAAGGAATAAACATTACGATAATTACGCGAGAATGAATCTGCAGCACCTTGAGCAGGTGCTACCGTTTCCCCTACAGACGTAGTTGATTCCTGCTGCACGAAATTAGCTTCAACTTGTACATCATGATCATCATTAATGGCATAAGTCAGGCGTGAATTTAAGCTTTCACGTTCC
The DNA here is from genome assembly GCF_024129685.1 of Acinetobacter lwoffii. GTDB lineage: Bacteria > Pseudomonadota > Gammaproteobacteria > Pseudomonadales > Moraxellaceae > Acinetobacter > Acinetobacter lwoffii_X. Next base: position 4,503 of record NZ_JAMXXL010000046.1, read on the forward strand.
GTGCCACGAAAACCGCCAACATAACGGTCTTCATTACGTTCCTGCTTATTGACTGCCAGTTGCAAACCAAGCTTATCTGCAATTAAAGAACCAGCAAGATATGCAGAAGCATTTTTAATATCACCTGAACGGCTACTGTCCTGAATCGTGGTTCCCAATTCAACATTGCCAGACCATTCATCCGACACTTTTTTGGTAATAATATTCACTACACCGCCCATGGCATCTGTACCATAAAGTGTAGAAGCTGGACCACGGATCACTTCAATACGTTCAATTGCTGAAATAGGTGGCAGAATATTTTTCTCAAAACCTCCATCGTCTCCATTCGGATTGACATCCTTGCCGTACTGACGCTTACCATCGACCAGAAACAAAGTATAGTTTGAACTCATACCACGAATACTGATGGTCTGTGCAGAACCTGCACCTGAAACCACTACCCCGGGCGTATTACGCAGTACATCAGTAATGTCGTTATATTCACGTTTATCTAATTCTTCACGATCAATCACGGTAATGGAAGCTGGTGCTTTAGCCAAATCTTGCTCATAACCTGTTGCGGTCACCACAATCGTTTGCAATTTAGTCGCTTCCGCCTGTGGAACAACAGCTTCTACTGCAGATGTATTTCCCGCCATAGCTGTAAATACAGCAAATGCCAAAGTTGTTTTTAAGAATGGGTTATTCATACCTTGCGCGCCCCAATATTTATGAAGAGATCATGTTTATTCGGTTGCGAAGTGTAACAGCTTTTCAATTGAATGCAATTAATATTGATAATTATTATCATTAACATTCACTTGTTTTTAATCCAGAAATAAAAAAACCTCGAAATTTCGAGGTTTTTAAAATGCGATAAATAAACTGTTATATAGAACAGCTTATTTCATATACGCACCTTCAGACTGACTATGATCCGTTTCATCAACGACATGCATTAACTCTGGTACATGTTGTTTTAATGTGGTTTCAACACCTTGTTTCAAAGTGATATCAATCGCTGAACAGCCCTGGCAACCACCACCAAATTTAAGTACAGCGGTTAAACCTTTTTCAGGGTCTTCTTTAACTTCAACCAGTGCACAGTTACCGCCATGGCCTGCCAGACCCGGGTTAATTTCAGACTGCAAGACATAGGTAATGCGCTCTTCTACTGATGCATCTGGCCCCACGCGTGGCACTTTAGAGTTCGGCGCACGGAAAGTCAACTGACCACCAAAACGGTCTTTGTTGTAGTCAATCACGGCATCGAGTAAATACGGAATAGATGGCGAGTCGATAAAAGCAGGGAAATCAGGATATTCCTGCTTATAATCTGTCGGTACAACTTCATCAGGTGCACTATAGGCCATGCAACATTCAGCGCGAGGAGTACCCGGATGCTCTACAAAAACACGCACACCAATACCCGGGGTGTTCTGTTTATCCAGTAGATCCTTTAAATACTCTTGTGCTGTTGGTGTAATCAATAAGTTGGGAATTTCACCAACAACTGGAGTGCTGCTGTTCTCAGTCGACATAACAATAATTTCCTCAAGCTCAAGCGGCCATTTTAACTGAAGATGCGGGGTAATTTTTAAAAATCAACTAAAATTGTCGGATTTATTATAAAAGTACAACTTTAGCTTAATTTTAATGGCATGATAATTGGCAAATAGGCACCCTTAGAATCATTTATATGCTTGATTTACCTTTTAATCATACCGTGACCATTATTCTGATCACCTGTATTGTGTCATTTATTGCTTTCTCCAAAGAGACGGTGATGAATCGCCTGATTTTCTGGCCACCGGCACTGCAACGTGGACAATATGACCGCTTTATTACGCATGGCTTTATCCATGCGGATGGTGCACATCTGCTGTTCAACATGATTACCCTGTTCTTCTTCGGCAGCGTGATTGAAAGCTTTTATCGTCAATATCTGTATGACCTGGGTTTTATCCTGTTTTACCTCGGTGGTCTGATCGCAGCGATTCTGCCAAGTTACCTGAAGCATAAAAATGATGCGCGCTGGGCCAGTCTAGGTGCTTCCGGTGCAGTGTCAGCTGTGCTGTTTGCCTATATTCTGTTTGAACCTTGGAAATTAATTTTTGTGTTCTTCATTCCGGTTCCTGCCATTATTTTTGCTGTGCTGTATGTAGCCTATAGCATTTGGTCAGGCAAAAAAGGCAATAGCAACATTAATCATAGCGCGCATTTATGGGGAGCGGCTTACGGGGTGGTCATGACGATTATTCTGGAGCCACGCCTGATTCCGCATTTCCTGAATAAACTGATGCAGGTTCCGTTTTAATCAGGTTTTTTAAATATTGAAGGAATAAAGCTACATATGAGTTAAGCCTCATATTTCTGCTGAAAATGGATAAGAGAGCTACTGCTCTCTTATTCGTTTGAAACATCTCGTAATATATTAGAAAGTGATGATGTCACTTAATGCCAATCTTGGACTGAATTTTGCAGCGATAATATATACATCTGTATATTAATTACTGTCATTCTCGAGATATTTTGCATGTCCACTACACCAGACGGTCTTCAATTTCCTCTTCAGTCTCAGCAACAAAAACCAAGTAGCTCCAAAGCAGGTCGTGCGATCATCGCAGCAGCCTTAGCCAATGTAAATCCACACAGTTCTCAACAGGCACAATCAGAAAAAAACTGGCGCAAACACTACACAGTACATTTTAAGCAACTGGTCGAACAGGGACTGAGTTCCCCTGAAGCCAGCTTGAAAATTGCCGAAGATGGATTGGCAAAGGCCCATCAGACTTTTGAATTTTATCGTGATGGTCAAAAGTATGTATTGCAAGATGCCTTAACTCTGCCCGCTGAACAACTACAGACATTCAAACTCACAGGTAGCAGTAAAGCTGTACCAGAATGGTATGTGCCTTACCACGGTCAAAAGCTGCAAGGTGATGCCTTATTGGAGCAGATTGAGCGCTGGGAAAGCCAAGGCATCGTGGAAACCAGTCATGCCAATGCCCTGCGTGAATGTGTGGTACATCCTGAATGGTTTGACTTGTCAGATCGGACGGCGGTGCTGTTTGGTGCAGCATCTGAAGCCGGTCCTCTGACCTGGCTGGCGAAATGGAAAGCCAATATTGTAGCGATTGATCTGCCGAATACCCGTGTATGGGGCAAGATTGTTGATACCATCAACCAAGGCAATGCCACGCTGTATGCGCCATGTACTGAAGACCTGCCTGCTGATACTTCACTTGATATTTTAAAAGAAAAACTGGGGGCGAATTTGCTGACCCAGATTCCTGAAATTGCCAAATGGTTATTACAGTTCGAGCAGGATCTGGATCTGGCTGCAATTGCCTATCTGGATGGTGAAAAGCATGTTCGGGTCTCCATGGCGATGGATGCCATCATGCAGCATGTCAGCCAGCAAAAAGCTAATACCAGCCTGATGTACATGTGTACGCCGACCGATGTTTATGCGGTTCCGAGTGAAGTGATTGAAGCGTCAAAAGTAAAATATACTGAACGCTCCAAGGCACAGGCAATCATCTCCAAAGGTGTTTCCACTTTAAGCCGCAAACATTTTTTCCAGAAAAATGCGCATGAACTGATTCAGTCTGGTGATCAGGCATATGGCATTTGTGACTGTCTAGTAGTTGAACAAGGCCCGAACTATGCGCTGGCAAAACGTATCCAGCAATGGCGTGCCACCTTGGCTCGCGCTCAAGGCCAACGGGTCAGTATCAATATTGCGCCTTCGACGACCACCTATTCCGTGACCAAGAATCCGCTATTAAAAGCCGCATTTAACGGTGCCAGCCTGTTTGATGTTGAAGCTTTCGCGCCTGAAACCACCAATGCGATTATGGCGGCACTATGGATTCATGATCTGCGTAATCCGGAATCGGTGGCCAATCCTGAAGTGAAGCTGAACCATCCGCTTGAATTAATGATGCATGGCGCGAATCATGGTGGTTTGTGGCGAGTGGCCTATCTGGCACGTACCGCACTACCTTTTGCTGCACTATATGGTTTTGCGACAGAGAAGTTGCCAAAAGGATTATTGAGTAAGTTGAAGAAGTAATTTTTTTATTATCTTTATCCAATTTTTCCATAAGAAAGGTAATCGTTATTTTTAAAGTTCTCCCCTCGTTGCGTAGCAGTGCTGCTCATCCCTAAAGCAGAGAGAACTTTAATTGAAAATGGGCGTTCCCTCTCCTTCTAGGAGAGGGTTAGGGAGAGGTTAATTTAGGCTTTCAATCATTCAAATTCTTATGAATGTGCTTTGGGCAGATTTAAGTTGATCTATTTTATAGCTTCTTTTTTTCTTTACTTTTGAAAGATCAAAAGTAACAAAAATCTTTTGTTAAGCTGATGATATGTCCCTATATCACAGCCTAACGGCGACATCCCTGTCGCCTTAATCGTAATTTAGATTCCTCTTTTACATCCTTAATTTTTCTTCCATCCATAAAAAAACGCTGCCAAAGCAGCGTTTTTACCTTAAAAAGCCCTAGAAGACTTTAAGAAGCAACCAGTACAAACCGCCTGACAGACAGATCGTTGCTGGCAAGGTAAAGACCCAGGCAGACAGAATGGTTTTCACCATCTGGAAGTTCAGACCTGACTTGTTCGCCACCATGGTACCTGCTACTGCAGAGTTCAATACATGGGTAGTGGATACCGGCATACCGAAGCCATCCGCTGCAGCAATCGTCGACATCGCAACCAGTTCGGCAGACATACCCTGACCATAAGTCATATGCTGTTTACCAATACGCTCACCAACCGTCACGACAATACGCTTCCAGCCGACCATCGTACCCAGACCAAGTGCCAAGGCTGTCGCCACTTTCACCCAGGTCGGGATGTATTGCAGGAATGAATCCAGATTGTCACGGTATTCATCTACTGTTTTTTCCTGTGCAGCACTCATTGTTGGTAAAGCTTCTGCTTTATCCAGACGTTTAAATGCTGTGGTGCTCAGGTACATGTCGTTGCGAAATTCAGACACTTGAGCTTCAGGAACATCCTTAATACTGGTATAGCTACCAACTTTTTCACCCAGATGATCCGTCAAACTTGCCAAGGCAGGCACGACTTCAGGGGTAATTTCCTTGGTCTGAATGTATTTGGTGATCACATCACGGGCTTGTTCATCCGGAATGTCCTGATGATTTGGATAGATCACATCCGCTGTTTGTGCAGATAACTGACCAAAAGACTGAATATGTTGTGCATCCAGATTCTTGTTCAGCGAGTACGCTAAAGGTACACAGCCGATCAGGATCAGCATGATCAGGCCCATACCTTTTTGACCGTCATTTGAACCATGGGCAAAGCTCACCCCAGTACAGGTAAAGATCAGCATGGCACGAATCAATGGTGGCGGTGGCTTGTTACCTTCAGGTGGCTGGAACAATTCCAGTTGACGCTTGAAGATTTTTTTCACCAGCAGGAACACAATCGCAGCAAATGCAAAACCGATTAAAGGCGAGAATAACAGCGCCTTACCGACTTTCATCACCTGCTCCATGTCTATACCTGAAGCGCCAGTACCGGCATTCAGAATATAGTTCATGATGCCCACACCCAGAATCGAACCGATCAGGGTATGTGAACTGGATGCCGGAATACCGAGGAACCAGGTTCCCAGATTCCAGAGAATTGCCGCGATCAGCATGGCAAAGACCATGGCAAAGCCTGCTCCGGAGCCGACATTCATGATCAGCTCGACCGGCAATAACGCAATAATGCCGTAAGCGACCGCACCACTGGCCACCATAACTCCAAGGAAGTTACAGAAGCCGGCCCACATCACTGCGACGGGAGCAGAAAGTGCGTTGGTATAAATGACCGTGGCAACTGCATTGGCGGTATCGTGGAAGCCATTGACGAACTCAAAGCTCAACGCAATAAAAAGTGCCGTCGCTAACAAAATAACTGAATACAAGCCTAAGGCCGGTACATGCGCTAAATCTGCAGACAACTGGAAGCCGATATAAATCAGCGTAGTGATAATAAGAGTCAGGAACACCGGCATAAAAAATTTCGGTGTTGGCACATGAACATTGGTCGACTTTTGGGAAGCCGACCCGTGTGCTGAATCTACGGGAGTTTGATTAGGATTCATGCAAGCAGGAATAGAGGATTCAAGAATCCCCATATTGTTCAGTTAAATTGTGACAATTATATGACAAACTGCTGTCATATGAAGCAATTATTTGGATTTTCTTGCTGCTATTCGTCCTGTTTAATTCCGACTAAAACACTAGATTTTGATTTTATAAATCAATTACTTAAGATAGGATTCCAGCTTATTTAAGCTTAGCAACCGCACATATTTTGCTACCAAAACGATTCATGCCCTACCTGTCATCAAGCAGAGCAAAAGTTTCATTTGCACAGCATAAGCCATCAATATGACAATTTCATGAATGAAAGCATCAGCTTAATTTTCTGATCCTGTTTCTTGTCTGTAAGGCATCGAATCAGATTCGAGATTGCATTATTTTCTGATCCGGATGTTAAAACTTGTTGTTTTTCTAGATGACTTATCAAATTTTCATATCATGCTTATCCATCATTCTGAGCAATCTCAGCAGAAATCAGCCAACTAATCTGCTAAGATTAGCGTCGTTTTTTTGATTTCTGCTGAGAAAGTTTGAATGTCTACACTTACCACTTTAAAAGAACTTCTTGCCAAAAGAATTTTAATTATCGATGGTGCGATGGGTACCATGATCCAGCGCCATAAACTGGAAGAAGCCGATTATCGTGGTGAGCGTTTTGCTGACTGGGCCTATGATCTCAAAGGCAATAATGATTTGCTGGTGCTGACTCAACCACAAATCATTCAAGGCATTCATGAAGCTTACTTGGAAGCTGGCGCCGACATTATTGAAACCAACACCTTTAACGGTACCCGCGTTTCAATGTCGGATTACCACATGGAAGATCTGGTTTCCGAGATTAACCGTGAAGCAGCACGTCTGGCCAAAGAAGCCTGTGCCAAATATTCAACGCCTGAAAAACCACGCTTTGTGGCAGGTGTGATTGGTCCGACATCGCGTACCACTTCTATTTCTCCAAACGTAAATGATCCGGCATTCCGTAACATCACTTTTGATGCGCTCAAAGTTGACTATATTGAATCAACCAAAGCCTTGATCGAAGGTGGTGCAGACATCATCCTGATCGAAACTGTGTTCGATACCTTGAATGCCAAAGCTGCCATCTTTGCGGTGAAAGAAGTCTTTAAAGAATTGGGCTATGAACTGCCAATCATGATTTCAGGTACGATCACGGATGCATCAGGTCGTACATTGACTGGTCAAACCGCTGAAGCCTTCTGGAACTCGATGCGCCATGCAGAGCCGTTATCTATCGGCTTTAACTGTGCGCTTGGTGCAGATGCGATGCGCCCACACGTGAAAACCGTTTCTGACGTTGCCGATACCTTTGTTTCAGCGCATCCAAACGCTGGTTTGCCAAATGCCTTTGGTGGTTATGATGAAACGCCGGAAGAAACTGCAGCATTTATTAAAGAATTTGCTGAAAGTGGCTTAATTAATATTACCGGTGGTTGCTGTGGCACTACGCCGGATCATATCCGCGCGATTGCAAATGCTGTTGCAGGCATTACCCCTCGCCAAATTCCTGAAATTGAACCGGCTTGTCGTTTAAGTGGTTTAGAGCCATTTAACATCACCAAAGATTCACTGTTTGTGAACGTCGGTGAACGTACCAACGTCACCGGTTCGAAAAAATTCCTGCGTCTGATTCGTGAAGAAAACTTCGCCGAAGCACTTGATGTTGCCCGTCAACAGGTTGAAGCCGGTGCGCAGATCATCGACATCAACATGGATGAAGGCATGCTCGATTCGCAAGGTGCGATGGTGCATTTCCTGAATCTGATTGCTTCTGAGCCAGATATTTCACGTGTGCCCATCATGCTGGATTCTTCTAAATGGGAGATTATTGAAGCGGGCCTGAAATGTGTGCAAGGTAAAGCTGTGGTGAACTCGATTTCCCTGAAAGAAGGTCATGACGAGTTTGTCGAACGTGCCCGCCTCTGCCGTCAATATGGTGCTGCGGTGATCGTGATGGCATTTGATGAAGATGGTCAGGCCGATACAGCTGCGCGCAAAAAAGAAATCTGCAAACGTTCATATGATGTTCTTGTGAATGAAGTGGGCTTCCCCTCTGAAGATATTATCTTTGACCCGAACGTCTTTGCGATTGCGACCGGTATTGAAGAACACAACAACTATGGCGTGGACTTTATTGAAGCGACTGGCTGGATTAAACAGAACCTGCCAAATGCGATGATTTCTGGTGGTGTGTCGAACGTATCGTTCTCGTTCCGTGGTAACGAACCGGTGCGTGAAGCGATTCACTCAGTGTTCCTGTACCATGCCATTCAGCAAGGCATGACCATGGGTATTGTGAATGCCGGTCAGATGGCGATTTACGATGACATCGATAAAGAACTGAAAGAAGCGGTTGAAGATGTTGTTCTAAACCAAAACCAGGGTGAAAGCGGTCAGGAAGCAACCGAAAAACTGCTTGCTGTTGCTGAAAAATACCGTGGTCAAAGTGGTCAGCAAAAAGCCGAAGAAAATCTGGAATGGCGTAATGAGTCTGTTGAAAAACGTCTTGAATATGCATTGGTAAAAGGCATCACGACTTATATCGACCAGGATACTGAAGAAGCACGTTTAAACTCTACACGCCCACTGGATGTGATTGAAGGTCCATTGATGGCCGGTATGAACGTGGTCGGCGATCTGTTCGGTGCCGGTAAAATGTTCTTACCACAAGTGGTGAAATCTGCACGTGTGATGAAACAGGCCGTGGCGTGGTTGAACCCGTTCATTGAAGCTGAGAAAACCCAAGCCGAAGCAAAAGGTAAAATCCTGCTGGCTACGGTGAAAGGCGACGTACACGACATCGGTAAAAACATCGTTGGCGTAGTATTAGGCTGTAATGGTTATGACATCGTGGATCTGGGCGTGATGGTGCCATGTGAGAAAATTCTACAAACTGCGATTGATGAAAAAGTCGATATCATCGGTTTGTCTGGTCTGATCACGCCGTCTCTGGATGAAATGGTCTTTGTTGCCAAAGAAATGCAGCGCAAAGGCTTTAACATTCCGTTAATGATTGGTGGTGCGACGACTTCTAAAGCGCATACCGCAGTGAAAATCTCCCCGCAATATCATAATGATGGCGTGCTTTATACCGCGGATGCTTCACGTGCCGTGGGTGTAGCAACACAATTGCTTTCTCCTGAAATGAAACCAAAACTTTTGGCTGACTATGCAGCGGATTATGAAAAAATTCGTACTCGTCTTGCCAACAAGCAACCGAAAGCGGCGAAATTGTCTTATCAAGAGTCAGTCGAAAACGGCTTCAAGATCGATTTCGACAAGAATGCACCGGTTAAACCAAACTTCATTGGATCTGAAACTTTCACAAATTATCCGCTTGAAGCTTTGGTGGAATATTTTGACTGGACACCGTTCTTTATTTCATGGAGCCTGGCGGGTAAATTCCCGAAAATCCTTGAAGATGAAGTGGTGGGTGAAGCAGCGCGTGACTTGTATGAACAAGCTCAAGCCATGCTGAAAGACATCATCGAGAATAAACGTTTCGATGCGCGTGCGACGTTTAGTATTTATCCTGCAAACCGTGTAGCAGCAGATACAGTTGCTGTTGTGGATGAAACAGGCAATGTAACTCACAGTTTCGAACACTTACGTCAGCAGTCTGACAAAGTCACAGGTAAAGCCAATTACTCTTTAGCTGACTTTATTGCACCAAAAGATGTAGCTCAGGATTACTTGGGCGGCTTTACAGTTTCGATCTTTGGTGCGGAAGAACTTTCGCAAGAATACAAAGCCAAAGGCGATGACTATAACGCGATTATGGTTCAGGCCTTGGGTGACCGTTTTGCTGAAGCTTTTGCTGAGCACTTGCATCAACGTATTCGTAAAGAGTTCTGGGGCTACCAGGCAGATGAACAATTAACCAATGATGAATTGATTAAAGAGAAGTATGTGGGTATTCGCCCTGCACCGGGCTACCCTGCTTGTCCGGAGCATTCTGAAAAAGCGCCATTATTTGACTGGTTAGGTACAACCGACAAGATTGGTACGTACTTAACAACAAGTTTTGCGATGTGGCCACCTTCATCAGTCAGCGGTTTCTATTATGCGAACCCTGAAACTGAATACTTTAACGTGGGTAAAATCTCTGGCGATCAGTTAGAAGATTATGCGAAGCGTAAAGGTTGGACCTTGGATGAAGCGAAACGTTGGTTAGCACCCAATTTGGATGATTCTGTGGTTTAAGAATCTTCTAGTTTTGAAATAAAAAATCCCCTCAACTGAGGGGATTTTTTTGTTTACTATAAATAAAATCTTTTTTCTCTGATCTAAATGGATTGTCAGTAACTCTAACTTTTGGAAGCCTTCCATTCAGTTTTGCAATTTCTTTAATTAAATACGTGTAGTTTAATTTACATTTTTCGCCTATATATATATTAGATAAATATTTATTGGCATCAAGTTTATAATCTATATAACTTTTATTATTACACATATCAAAGACTACTTCAGAGTTTTCAATATTTTCAATTCTCATCATCCTACATTCTTGTTCTTCTTGAAATGCAAAATGCTTAATTAAAAATCTTAAAGGATTCACAAGATTATTAGACCTCTTTCATAAATCATTTTTTACTCAGCTCCAAGTTATAAATTCCAGCAATTAGATTGAATCTCAAACCGAGTCTTTTAGCT
>NZ_JAMXXL010000047.1:0-15096 GCF_024129685.1 Acinetobacter lwoffii
GAAAAAAGAAGAGTTTAAGGAAATTTTGGCAATTTTAAGAAGGCAGAATCCTGATAGGATAAGGGTTCTGTGAAATTTGTCGTGTACAGAGTTACATTCATATCTTCAATTATGAATGTGGGCAATATCGCATCCAATCATCTTTCATTTTTTGCAGTTCATTACCCGCTAACATCTCATTGTAATAAATGAAATAGGTTGCATCAGGATATTGAATCTCATGACGGAACATCATGCCACGCAGTGACACAGATAATTCCTCAGGAAAATCATCCTCTAAATAGAGTTCTTCAAATTCATAATTAAAATAACAATTTTGCGTCGCAAGAAATGCTTCAGCTATAGCCATGTTTCTGCTCTAACAATAAAATATGCTTTATTTTATCTGATTCGCTTCAGTGCTGGTTTGTATTTCAGTCGGTTCAATCCATTTAAGCAGCTTAGACTCTGATAAGTGTGGGTATTTGAACTTATCTAAATATTCAAAGCAGACCTTTTGACCTTTGGGCATTTTCTCTAAGTGCTGATCAAACAATAAATGCCGGTTGTATTTAGCACCCTCAAAACGAATACTGATACGCTCAAATGTTTCACCACCACGAACCCTATGTAACTGATAAAACTGCACTACCCCACATTGCTTAGATACCATCACAGGTGGATCACTTGGCTTTAAAACACTATACAGTAGAAAAATACAAGCACCCGGCAGAAAGCTCAGCCAAAACAAAATCTTCTTCGAATCATTATTTATAAGTTTGGCTTCAGCATAAAGAATAGTTAACATCGGAATAAACACGATGCTAAAGAATCCCAGCAACAAAATAAACGTGAGCATATGCGCCTAGACTCAACCAAAGTACTTCACTTATACCATAATGATTTGATTTCAAAAATAAAAAAGCCCACCAAAGTGAGCTTTCCATATCATTTTCAGAGCAATAAATTAAAGTTTTGGATCACGCATTTGTACAAGATTTGCATTGGCTTTACTTAAGCTTTCCATAACTTTATTCATGACAGTAGGTACCAGTGAATCAGCAATTTGCGCGGCTTGCAGGCCCAGCTTTTCACCCAAAGTTGGTTTCTTGCGGGTCTGAATAGAATAGATATCATGCTGGGGCAACAAGTTGAGCAGATATTCATCTGAGGTTTGCAGTTTATCCACCAGATTCAGATCCAGCGCATCCCGACCATACCAATGCTCACCAGTGGCCACTTTTTCAATATTCAGCTGTGGGCGATACTTTTCAACGAAATGTTTGAATAAAGCATGGGTTTGCTGTAATTCTTCTTCAAACTTGGCCTTACCTTCTTCGGTATTTTCACCAAACATGGTCACAGTACGTTTGTACTGACCAGCAGTATAAAGCTCAAAGTCGATTTTATTGTCTTTTAGCAAACGGTTAAAATTGGGGACTTGAGCAACTACACCAATTGAGCCGACAATCGCGAATGGTGCAGAAATAATTTCATTGGCGATACACGCCATCATATAACCGCCACTGGCCGCCACTTTATCGACACAGATGGTCAAATGAAAACCTGCCTCACGTAACCGCACCAGTTGAGCTGCTGCAAGTCCATAACCATGTACCATGCCACCCGGACTTTCCAGACGCGCCACCACACGGTCACGACCTGCTTTGGCGGTGGCCAGAATCAAGGTGATTTCTTCACGCAAGCCTTCTACTGCAGAAGCAGCCATATCACCTTTAAAATCGAGTACATAGATTTTTTGATTGGTTTTCTTACGCGCACGCGCTTCTTTTGACAGTTGTTGCGATAACTGTAAAAGTTCCAGTTTAGAGCCAGTAGTTTGCGCTATTTTTTTTCGTTGTTCATTGATACGCGCATTGAGATGACTAATACGGATTTCAGCGGACAGTTTCGGAGTATGAAATAACATAAAAAATCTATTCTCTATTTAATTCGGATTTATTCCTTTAGATTAGGTCAATTTCGGTTTTTTTCAACTTTATTTCGAGAATTATTACGATTATCACCATCTATTTCACCTATAAAAAAAAGAGCCTTGCGGCTCTTATTCTAGATATCGGATTAACCGAAACGCCCGGTAATATAGGCTTCAGTCAACTGATGATCCGGCTGGGTAAAGACTTTCTCGGTCGAGTTCACTTCAATTAAATCACCCAAATGGAAGTATGCAGTACGATCCGATACACGTGCTGCCTGTTGCATGGAGTGAGTTACAATCGCGATGGTATATTGCGTAGATAGCTCAGAAATCAGCTCTTCCACTTTGGCGGTTGCAATGGGATCAAGTGCCGAACACGGTTCATCCATCAGGATCACTTCCGGGCTGACTGCAATGGTACGCGCGATACACAGACGTTGCTGCTGACCACCTGACAAACCTGTTCCCGGTTGGTTCAAACGATCTTTCACTTCTTCCCACAAACCAGCTTTACGCAAGCTGCCTTCTACAATTTCTTCAAGATCGTACTTGTCACGCGCCAAACCATGCAGCTTCGGACCATAGGAAACATTATCGAAGATTGATTTCGGAAATGGGTTCGGCTTCTGGAACACCATACCAACCTGTGCACGCAGCAAAACTACATCCAGATTTGGCTCATAAATATCCTGATTATCCAGCATCACTTTACCGGTCACACGGCAGCTATCAATGGTATCGTTCATGCGGTTTAAGGTACGCAAAAAGGTTGATTTACCACAGCCTGATGGCCCAATAAAAGCAATCACTTCATTTTCATAAATGTTCAGGTCAATGCCTTTAATCGCTTCCGCTTCACCATAGTACACATGCACATTAGAAGTACTAAGTTTCACATTCGTCGACTTCGCATCTTTTTTGCTGCTGCTTTGTGTATCGAACTGGGAAACAAACGGAGTTGCTGGCTTTTGAGTCGCCTCATCCGAGGTGAATTGTGTCTGTTGTGGATTCACGATTTGATCCTTTTTTAAGGAATTTTGAATAACAGTTGTGTTCATGATTCTGCCCCTATTACCAACGGACTTCAAATTTCTTACGTAACCAGATGGCCAGACTGTTCAAGCTGATCATCATGGCCAGAAGTACAATAATTGCTGCTGCGGTACGCCCTTCAAAGAAGTTACGCAACTCATTGCCTTGCCATAAGAAAATCTGTACAGGTAAAGCCGTTGACTGATCAAATGGTGTGGCTGGAACGCTGGCAACAAAAGCACTCATCCCGATTAATAACAATGGTGCGGTTTCACCTAAAGCCTGTGCGACCCCAATGATTGCGCCCGTCAAAATACCCGGTAAAGCCAAAGGCAAGACGTGATGAAATACTGTCTGGATACGCGAAGCACCGAGGCCCAAAGCTGCCTGACGAATCGAAGGTGGAACCGCTTTAAGTGATGCGCGTGTGGTGATGATTACAGTCGGTAAGGTCATCAGACTCAGTACCAGACCACCCACCAATGGCGCTGACAATGGCAAATGCATCCAGCCAATGAAGATCGCTGCACCCAACAGACCGAAGACAATCGATGGTACGGCTGCCAGGTTATTGATATTGACTTCGACCACATCAGTAATCCAGTTTTTTGGTGCAAACTCTTCCAGATAGATCGCAGAGGCCACCCCGATTGGAATCGAGATAAAGATCACGATCATCATCATGAACAGTGAGCCCATGAAGGCACCTGCCAAGCCAGAAGTTGCTGGTGAGCTGCGTGAATCAGGACTGGTGAAAATATTGGTATTGAAACTATTTTCAATCACACCAGCGGCTTTCATCTCGTCCGCCACCTGACGTACTTCAGGACTGAGCTGCTGCTGTTCATCAGGAAGATCACGGTCAATATTTCCCCCTAGCCAGACATCGACATTGGCATCAGCCAGAATTTTCACTTCCTTGCTTTGACCGACCAGACTCGGATCATTCATGACCATATCGCGCAAACGGTACGCCTCAGAACTAGTATATAAAGAACCCAGTTCATCACGCTGGCTTTCCAGCTTGCTATCTTTGGCGATCATGCCGTTGATAATCAACGCATCCCAATCCACCATTCCCACTTCGGTCTGCCAGGCGATAAAGCGATCTTCAAACTGTGCTGGAGATTCTCCTGCAGCTGGCTTCGGTTTTGGACCAATATCCACAATGGCAGGATCGAAATGAATCGGCAAACTCATGCTGCTCTGCCAGAATGCAGGCAAACCTTTGGATAAAATACTCCCGAACAGCAATACCACAAAGAACAGACCTGCCAGTACCGCAGAGAAACCAAATAAACGAAAGGTTTTTTCTTTACGATGACGTCGTGCCAAAGAGCTTTGAATGGTCTTCTTACGCTTTTCACGCAGCTCGGCGGCGATGGATGGATCAATACGCTGATCCACAGGCGTTGTATTTGAAGTACTCATTAGTCGTATTGCTCACGATATTTACGCACGATGATCAGTGCAACAATGTTCAAACCTAAGGTAATGACGAATAGCGTCAGTCCTAGTGCAAAGGCCACCAGTGCTTGTGGACTAGCAAAATCAGTATCGCCAGTTAGCTGATTCACGATGGTAATCGTGACCGTGGATACTGCTTCAAGCGGATTGGCATGCAACTGCGGGCTGTTCCCGGCTGCAAGAACCACGATCATGGTTTCACCAATTGCACGTGACGCCGCCAACAGGAACGCACCGATAATACCCGGTAGAGCCGCGGGTAAAACCACCTGACGGATCGTTTCAGATTTGGTCGCGCCCAAGCCCAAAGAACCATCACGTAAGGCACGCGGCACCTGAGTGATGATGTCGTCTGACAGAGAAGATACGAACGGAATAATCATGATGCCCATGACCAGACCGGCGGTCAGCGCGCTGGTGGCATTAATTTCGAGTCCGACCAGAGCACCCATGCTTTTAAGGAATGGGCCGATGATCATCAAAGCAAAGACACCATAGACAATCGTAGGAATACCCGCCAACACTTCAATTGTAGGTTTTGCCCAAGAGCGGAATCGCGGTGAAGCGTATTCGGCCAGATAGATCGCAATCATCAGGCCTACTGGAACCGCGACCAGAAGCGCGATCCCGCTGACCATGAGCGTGCCCCAGAGCAGTGGCAATAAACCATAACTGCCTTCAGCACTGCCAGAGGTGCTAAACCCTGGGTTCCATTGGGTACCAAAGAAGAAATCCAGTGGGCTGACGAAGCTGAAGAAACGCATTGCCTCGCCAAACATCGACATCACAATCCCGAGAGTAGTCAGAATCGCCACACCTGAACACAATGCCAAGCCGATATTAATCATTTTTTCGACTTGGTTACGTGCACGGAATTCCTGACTAATATGTTTCTTGGCCCAGACCAGACCAGCCAGCGCCGCCGAAATCACGACTGCCAATTTGGCAAAGGTACCAATGGTCGAGAATTTAGCCAATTGCTCTGCGGCTGCGACTTCATAGGCTGCAGGTGTATCACTCACTCCAAAACCTGAGGCAAGTGCCTGAACGCGATCAATCACAACGCTCAAACTTGCCGGATCCAGACTGGCCGAAACATTTTCTGGCAAATGGTTGAGTACCACCTGCTCCAGAAAAGTGGGTTCTACCATATTCCAAACAATCAAAATTAAAAACGCAGGGATACCACACCATAGTGCAACCAGGGCACCATAATATCCGGGACGCGAGTGTAAGTTTGCAGAATTGCTTCCCTTACCTGCTAAGCTACGGCTTTTACTTAATCCGATTTGATAGGCTATGGCCATGATGGCCAATAACACACCTATAAGTAGCAGATTCATGTATTCTCCACTGTTTTTTCAATTTTCATGGTTTGAAAAAACTTGTTTATCGCAAAAAGCCGATGGTAGGTTGACCCTACCACCAGCATTTTCAAAATCATTTATTACTTCACTACAACCGCTTTACCAGCCTTGAAATTTGCCAGGACTGCTGCACGTTCTTTATCAGACATTGAAATCAGACCTGCTTTTTCCAGCTTAGAGCCTTTGCCAGATACTTTCTTGTTCAGGAAATATTCTGTGAACTGCGGTAAGCCCTTGATTGATTTCAAGTGCTCACCTTTTACGTAGAAGAACAATGGACGTGATACCGGATAAGCACCATTCAAGATGGTCTTTTCAGAAGGCGCTACATTGTTCACCGTAGCAACACGTAGACGGTCACGGTTCTGGTCATAGAAACCTAGGCCAAACACACCTACCGCACTTGGAGAAGTTTTTAAACGTGCCAATGTTTCGGTATAGTCACCGGCAATCTCAACCACACGGCCATCTTTACGGAATGTTGTACAAGCTTTTTTCTTAGCATCTTTGTCTAGAGACTTAATTGCAGCATACGTTTCACAACCTGCATCCACCATTTTCTCCTGGAAGACTTCGCGCGTACCATGATTCGACGCAGGAATTACCAGGGTGATAGGTTCATTCGGAAGTGCTTTGTCAATTTGGTTCCAACGCGTGTACGGGTTAGCGACCATTTTTCCATTTGATGGAAGTTGTGCAGCAAGTGCAGCGAAGACATGTTGTGGACGCAATTTATAAGCCGCTTTGTTAGCATTCGATGCAAATACAATACCGTCATAACCAATTTTGATTTCTAGGACTTGGTTAACGCCATTCTTTTTACATTCTGCCAACTCTGTAGATTTAATTTGACGCGAAGAGTTTGCGATATCAATCGTATTATCACCCACGCCATTACAGAACTGTTTTAAACCACCTGAAGAACCGCCAGAACCGACAACTGGTGTTTTAAACTGTGGAAAAGTATTACCGAATTCTTCTGCCACGATACTGGCATATGGAAGTACAGTTGAAGAACCTGCAATTTGGATGGTGTCACGTGCTGCGTGTGCAGTCGTTACAGCAGTTGCCCCGGTTACTGCTAATGCTAAAGCTATATTTGTAAAGCGCATTCTAGTATCTCTCTCATTTATGCAAATTTGGAGTACACCACTTTTTATTCAGTTTTGTACTTCTTTCGATACCTGCATTTTGATTTTAGAATATGACAGATAAGTTACAGCTTTATTACGATTTAGTGATTTTTAATCTAGCGGCTTTTTCTTGATTAAATTTGTATGGATTTCAATGATTAAGTTCTTTATGTCATTCACTTCAATAAAAAATTTTAGACCAATGACATGTAACAATTTTTATAAACCTGAACTCAGGATAAATCCTGCTCCCCAGTTTTACATAAGCCTATGACAAATAAATAACAGGCCAAACGGGATTCAGACCTTCCGTGTTTTTGTGAGGAATTTCGATCTGGGAAAGGACCTTTTTTTATTTTTAAGCGCACAAAAAAGGAGATCATTTCGATCTCCTTTTTTTCACACCACCATCACTTATGCAATGGGTGGCGTATAAGTACCGTCAGCGATTGAATCTTTGATACGATCCGCTTCTGCAAGCACTAATGCCAGCAAGTTCTTCACGTTATCAAGCGTTGCAACCGGGCTTAAAGTAGTCATTTTCAGAGACTGAACCTGACCGACTTTCGTCACACCAATGTTCGCTTCACCACGCGCAAACAGTTCGTCTGCTACGTTTTGATTGAGCGTATCGAGTAATTCAACCGGATATCCCGCTGGAACCACACGGAACAAGACAGATGCGAATTGAGGCTCAAGCAGAAGCTCCAGACCATCAGTCGCTTTAATGTAGTCTGCCACATCACGGGTTAATTTCACGCCATGATCGATCATCGAACCATAAAGCTCTTCGCCCAGTGCTTCAACTGTCATCCACAATTTCAGAGCATCAAAACGACGCGTGGTTTGTAGCGACTTAGACACCAGATTCGGAACGCCGTGTTCTTCATCATAGGCAGAGTTCAGATACTCAGCTTCATAATGCATGAAACGGTAGTTCGCTTCATCTTTTAACAAGAACGCGCCACAAGAAATGGTTTGGAAATAATGCTTATGGAAATCAAGCGTGATCGAATCCGACAGCTCAATCCCGTCCAGCATAGAACGATAGTCATTGGATAGAATCAGTGCACCACCCCATGCCGCATCGATGTGCATCCACGCGCCATATTTATTGGTGATTTCACGAATTGCTTTCAATGGATCAATCGCACCAGCATCCGTTGTACCCGCTGTTGCCACCACACATGCCACGATCTTGCCTTCAGACTGAAGATGCGCCATGGTTTTTTCCAGTGCATCTACGTCCATCTGTGCATTTTCATTCACAGGAACAGTGACCACTGACTGGAAGCCCATGCCCATCATCGCCATGTTCTTTTGCACAGAGAAATGTGCATTTTCAGAACAGATGACTTTGACATTACGCATCGCATCCGCAGGAATACCATCGCGCTGAACCGACCACGGATTACCATTTTCGTCTTTCCAGTTTTTCGCGATGCAAGCATCACGCGCAAGCAATACGCCCATCAAGTTAGACTGCGTACCACCAGAAGTGAACACACCGGCCTGACCCGCACCATAGCCGACTTTTTGACGTAACCAGTCAATCAGCTGAACTTCCATCAACGAACCGGCCGGGCTTTGATCCCATGAGTCCATTGACTGGTTGGTTGCATTAATCAGCACTTCCGCGATCTGGCTAGTCACCATCGTTGGACAGTGAAGATGCGCAAGTGAATGCGGATGATGCACTTTTAAGCTCTTGTTAAGGAATAGCTCAACCATACGCTCAAGAGATTTTTCTACACCCAAACCTTCTTTTGAAGGATGAAATGCAATTGCACTGCGCAGTTCTTTAATACTGCCGCCCGTGTACATTTTGTCGTTTTGCAACCATGCCGCAACCGCTTTGGTCGCTTGGTCCATGCCAGCCTGATAGTCAGCAATGGATGCAGCATCATTGCAGAGTAACGCTTTACGATGTTCTGCGAAATCTACCATGAATTATGCGCCTCGAACTGCAACTAGTGCTTCAGCAACCGATTTTTTGAAACGAGCAATCACTTCAACACATTCGTCTTGAGTAATGATCAACGGGCAAAGTAAACGAATCACTGTACCGTTACGACCACCTTTCTCAAGCAATAATTTATTGTTGAAACAAGCGGTTTGGATCGCTGCAGCCAACTGACCATCAGCAGGCAAAGAACCCATATGATCCGCATCTTTGCGCTCATCTACGATTTCAACACCGATCATCAGACCACGGCCACGCACGTTACCGATACATGGGAATTCAGCAGCCAGTTTTTTCAGTTCAGCTTGCAGGAAATCACCACGCTCTTGTGCATTTTGCGCCAGGTTCTGTTCTTTAATGGTATTGATCGTTGCAAGGCCTGTACCCATCGCCAATTGGTTACCACGGAAAGTACCGGTATGACCTGCTGGCTGCCAAGCATCAAACTTACGTTTAATACCAAGTACGGCAAGCGGTAAGCTACCACCTACAGCTTTAGACATCACTACGACATCAGGTTCAATCCCTGCATGTTCGAATGCAAACATTTTGCCTGAACGCGCAAAGCCTGCCTGAACTTCATCAAGAATCAATACGATGTTGTGTTTTTCAGTCACTTCACGGATTTTTTGCAACCATTTTACTGGCGCAGTTACCACACCGCCTTCACCTTGAATTGCTTCAAGAATTACAGCTGCAGGTTTGGTCACACCGCTTTCTACATCTTCAATGAAGTTTTCAAAGTAGTAAGTCAGGGCATCAACACCGGCTTCACCACCAAGCCCCAATGGGCAACGATATTCATGCGGGTATGGCATGAACTGTACACCCGGCATCAAGCCGTTCACTGCATTTTTCGCAGACAGGTTACCTGTCATTGCCAATGCACCGTGAGTCATACCGTGATAACCGCCAGAGAAGCTAATCACTGAGCTACGACCAGTAAAGGTTTTTGCTAGTTTAATCGCGGCTTCAGTTGCATCTGCACCAGATGGACCACAGAACTGCAAGCAGTATTCTTCCTGGCCACCTGGAAGATAAGAAAGAAGTGCTTCAGTAAAAGCATCTTTTAAAGGAGTAGTAAGATCCAGGGTATGCAATGGTAAACCACTTGCAATTGTATCCTGGATACTTTGAATGACTGCAGGATGATTATGGCCTAAAGCCAACGTCCCTGCCCCAGCTAAACAATCAAGGTACTCAGTACCTTCAACATCGGTAACCCAGCAACCTTGTGCTTTCGCTATCGCTAACGGTAATTTACGTGGATAACTACGCACATTCGATTCCATCTGACTTTGGCGAGTCAAGTAGTATTCGTTTGTGGAATTGGTGGCAGGGTTTACAGAAGTAACGCTCATATCGAATTACCATCTCTGATATGGGTGAAAGAAATAAGTCTGGTGACGTTTGGTCCTTTGACTCGGCGCTTTATAAGGTTCTAGCTAGCAGTTTTGTATTCGAATAACTAGGAGGCGGATGATACCGAATTTTTCAGGAAAATAAACAACTTTCAGTCACATTTTGTCCTAATCTTTATCGAAAAAAAACATCATGCTAATCCATCCCCTAAATCATCATCTTACAGTGTGACAGCAGAAAGAAAAGCGTGTTCTTTTATGCTTTTTTGTAGCGCAGGCGACATTCCGGTAATCAATCTTAAAATTATCTACTAAGTGTTTAATTATTAATAATAAATATAAATCAAATAATGAGATAAAATTAAAGAAAATTTAACACTCTTACGACAAATATTTCGTAAAAAGATCACAATTGAGATTTAATATTTTAACAACGGCTTAGATGGCCAATTTTAAGAAAAACAGGACAATTTCATGCGTCTCTTAGCACTTACCAGTTTGATCCTTGCCAGCACCCTCGCCACAGGCGCATTTGCAGCTCCTGCTGAATCTCTGAATTATAATGTTGTTAATCTTTCAGCAGAGGCTAGCCGTGAAATCTCAAATGATGAAATGCATGCTGTGCTTTATATTGAAAAATCCAACAAACAACCAGCTGAACTGGCCACTCAAATTAACCAGCTGATGAATCAAGCAATTGCCACAGCACGCAAATATCCAACTGTGAAAATCGAGACTGGGGCACAAAGTACTTACCCTATTTATGACAATGACAACCGCAAATTAAAAGAATGGCGTGGTCGTGCCCAGATTCGTCTGGAATCAAAAGATTTTAAAGCGACATCTCAATTGATTGCTGAATTACAACAGCACTTCCAGACCCAGTCAATTAATTTCAAGGTATCTGACGAAAAGCGTAAAAAAGTTGAAAGCGAGCTGATGATTGAAGCCACCAAAAACTTCCAGCAACGCGCACAGGCACTCACCCAGACCTGGAACAAACCGAGTTATCAACTGGTGAACTTAAACCTGAATACTAATAACTATTCACCACAGCCAGTACCGCGTATGGCCATGATGAAATCTGCATCGGCTGATATGGCGGTTCCTGAGCAGGAAGTTGCGGCGGGCGAATCGCAAATGACGGTCAGCGCGAATGGGGCGATTCAGTTTAAATAAGACTTCATTATATTATTCGCACTTTTAAGAACCACCCTTTTGGGTGGTTTTTTATCATGTGAATATTCTTTAAAAACCGAGGCTACAAATTCATACAAACTCAGGTAGGAATTGAGGTTTGACCGGTTTAGAGTAACGGACATTTGTTCCAGTCCTCTCTGCTCATGTCCCTTGACCAACTGAATCTTTACCTGTTTCATATCTTAAATGTACCCGACCAAGCCTCAATCTGGATGATCAACTATGCCTCCCTGATTGCGCATGACCTGGTTTATCTCTTTTTGCTGATTTTTGCTATTGCTTGGTTCCGTGGTAGTTACGAAGTAAAAACAGGGATTATTAAAGCCTTCATCTTTACAGCTATTACATTATTGATGAGTGAAGTATTGTCTGCGGTACTCAATACCCCACGCCCGTTTGTGATGGATGTTGGTCGCACCCTGATTGAACATGCACCGACTGGTTCTTTTCCCAGCAACCATATGAGTATTTTTAGTGGGATTGCCTTCGCCTATTATTTTTCACCGCAGCGAGACTTGGGAAGAATTCTAATCTGGACAGCTTGGCTGGTAGCGTGGTCGCGTGTTTATGTCGGTGTGCATTTTCCGATTGATATGCTGGGTGCGTTTCTGATGGCAATAACAGTAAATTTAGCTGGATTACCATTGTGGTGGAAATATGAGAATCAAATCATGAACTTTATTTTGGGTATTCATTATTGGTTATTTTCGCCTTTAATTCGAATGGGCTGGATTAAATAAATATAATTAAAATGTCATAAAAAATCCCGCTCGAAAGCGGGACTTTTTGAATCTCTAAACTTGAATCTGAATAACTCAATAAATCGCCATATGATTGCGATGAATCATTTCTAGTGAACGTGCTTCACCTAACACCTGATGTACTTTATCCGATGCCAGACCACGAACGATATCTGCTGAACGCGAACTGAAATTGACACGCCCTACAGCAATCCGGTGACCTTGTGTATCAACACATTCCACCACATCACCACGTTCGAAGTGACCTTCAACAGCTTTGACGCCTACAGGCAACAAGCTACGATGATTGTCTTTAATGGCTTTTACTGCACCATCATCAATCACCAAACGACCTGCGGTTTGCAAGTGAGCCGCCAACCATTGCTGATGCGCTGTCATCCGGTCTTTGTCAGTGACAAATAAGGTGCCTAACAATTCGCCAGACATTAGACGTGATAGAACACCATCACTATCACCACTTGCAATTAAGGTCGGACAGCCCGACTTTGCAGCCAGACGTGCAGCACGAACTTTGGTCAGCATGCCACCACGACCAAATTTACCGCCTCCACCGGCCATATCAAACAGACTTTCATCCATCGCACGTACGGTATGGAACAGTTTGGCATCTGGATTAGACCGTGGGTCTGAGTCAAACATCCCTTCCTGATCCGTTAAGATAATCAGAAGGTCTGCATGAACCTGACCTGCCACCATGGCCGCAAGCGTGTCGTTGTCACCAAAGCGAATTTCGTCAGTCGAAACCGTGTCATTTTCATTGATCACCGGAATCACGCGCCAATCAATCAGGTTCTGCAAGGCATCACATGAGTTGAGGTAGCGACGACGATCTGCCAGATCATCATGGGTTAACAATACTTGCGCAGTTCGAATCTGATGCTTCTCAAGTACGCTTGACCAGGTATGAATCAGGCCCATCTGACCGATGGCAGCACAAGCCTGAAGACTGGGTAGATCGGTGGGTCGATTCTCAAGTTTCATTCGAACCATACCTTCAGCCACAGCACCGGAAGACACCAGAATAATCTCGTGTCCTGCATTGTGTAGATCTGCGATTTGTCCCGCCCAATGCGAGATAGCATCTAAATCTAAACCTTGTCCGTTTGCTGTGAGTAAAGATGATCCGATTTTAACAACGATTCGTTTACAACCCTTGAGCTGACGTTGCCCATCTACCACTTCTATCATCTTGTCCTCAGACTCTTCTCTCAGAGATTAGCGTACATAGTACACTTCCACATCACTATCATCATCGCCATCTTCATCATCTTCGTCATCACCCAGAATACCGGCAAGACGTTGCTGACGACGCATCTCACGATACGCTTCTTTTGCAGCGATGGTTTGTTCACGTGTTTCAGCTTCAAGCTGATCACGGAATGCTTTCATTTCTGCTGCATATTCTTGATCTTCAGCTTCGCGTTCACGTTGCTCTTCGATCTGATCCATCAGGTAGTAAACTACGTCTTTGGTGCCTTCAGCCGTTAAACCAGAAGTCTCAAAAACTGGGCCTTCCCACTGCAATTCTTCAAGAATATGGGTGCACCATTCTTCACGTGTTTCTTCAGCCAACTGATCGACTTTGTTCAGCACCAATACGATCGGCAGTTTTGAAAGCGTTGGGGAGAAATTTTCTAACTCTTTCATAATTGCTTTAGCATTATGTGCCGGATCTGAGCCATCAATCGGCTGTACGTCAACGATGTGTAACAAGATACGGGTACGCGCCAAGTGCTTCAGGAAGCGAATCCCAAGACCTGCACCTTCAGATGCGCCTTCGATCAGGCCCGGAATATCCGCCATCACGAATGAACGGTGACTATCGGCATCGACCACACCCAGGTTTGGCACCATGGTGGTAAATGGATAATCTGCAACTTTTGGTTTTGCTGCCGAGACTGCACGAATGAAGGTTGATTTACCCGCATTTGGCATACCCAGCAAGCCGACATCTGCCAGAACTTTAAGCTCTAGACGGATTTCACGGAATTCACCTTTTTGACCATGCGTACATTTACGTGGTGAACGGTTGGTCGATGATTTAAAGTGGGTATTACCTAAACCACCATCACCGCCTGCTGCAACTTTCACGCGTTGACCGTCTTCGATCAAGTCGCCAATAATGTCACCAGACTCTACATCTACAATTGTTGTTCCTACCGGAACTTTTAATACGGTATCTTCACCGCCACGACCAGCACAGTTCGCCCCACGGCCATTTTTTGCTCGTTCTGCACGATATTTACGTGTATAACGATAATCAACTAGCGTACTGGTGTCGTCGTCAGCCTGAATATAAATGCTGCCGCCACGACCACCATCACCACCATCTGGACCACCAAATGGCACGAATTTTTCACGGCGAAAACTGGCTACGCCATTGCCACCGTCGCCAGCCTCTACGGTAATGACTGCTTCATCAACAAAGCGCATATTGCCAATCCTCTAAAAACTTTAAAACCCCATATTCTGCCATATTTTAAAGAATTTCTCGACTATATTTATGACACAATCAATGAAGATCGTTCACCTTGCTCTGAATTTGATTCAACAAGCCTGATTGCTTTGTTTTAAAAATTAAAAATCATATAATTTTTTACTTATTTATATAAGGTGTAATTAATAAGTTGCTCTAGTATAGGATCAAATTCTATCTGAGATGTTCTAATCGTTTCTCTAGCATATTCATCAGAATTATTTTTTAAAATATTCCAATATTCAACATTACGTTCTTGCGTCTGCTGATTAAAACTTTTAGTGATTTTATACAAATTCTCATTTTTCAAATATTCATTTAAAAGAATAGGGTGTGTTGACACTTTTAGCTTAAAAAAATAGCGAAGTAGTAAAATCAAATCGCCAAACCCAATTTTACTATTCGCTATGCCTCGTAC
>NZ_JAMXXL010000048.1:0-14841 GCF_024129685.1 Acinetobacter lwoffii
GAAAAAAGAAGAGTTTAAGGAAATTTTGGCAATTTTAAGAAGGCAGAATCCTGATAGGATAAGGGTTCTGTGAAATTTGTCGTGTACAGAGCATGAAATTACACTAATCTATGAAAAAAATTTTAACTTTCATAAAAATATAAATATACTTGGAGTTGATCGACAGAAAAAATCTGTCTAAATTGATCTAAAATCACTCCCACAAAGAAAATATAGAGACTATGATAAAAACCTGTTGCGGCTTACTCGAAGAGAAAAACATAAAAATTGCCTTTATCGAAAGCGCAAGTTCTGGATATCTCAGTAGCCAGTTCTCCATTTGTAAAGGAGAAGATGCCGAAATTCTGATTGGTGGTTTGATCTGTTACGATGTAAGTGTCAAGACTTCAGTATTGGGCATTTCCAAGAATCTGATCAATATTCATACTGCGGAATCTATGCCGGTAACAGTTGCTCTGGCGGAAGCAGGTAAAAAAATGTTCCGTGATGCTGACTGGATTATCGCCTGTACAGGGTTACTTAAACCAGGTGGTAGCGCGACACCAGAGAAACCGGAAGGAACATTTTTTGTGGCCATTAATGACGGCACGCAAATCCATCAGTTCCAGTATTATCTCAAAGGCTCGCCACTTGAACGCCTCAATAAACTGTCAGCTGTGGTTGCACATGACATGATGAATCTGTTGAATAACAGCTAAGCTTTCAAAGTTACTGTATAGCCTGAATAAGCTTCATTATTTCTACCGTATTTTAAGATAGATTGGCATGATCAGATGCCAATCTATTTTTTTTGAGGGTGGAATGACCATGAATATTAAAACCGCACTGCTTCTGCTCCCTCTGAGCTTGCCCACTCTGACTTTCGCTACCGTAGGCGGCCCACAAAATATTGAAGTTCTAGGCTATGAAGTCAAAGAACAGAAGCTTTATATCATGCGTCACTATCTTGATGGTCGTGGACGCTTGCCTCAACTGTATTATTATAATTTTAAATCCCAAAAACCAAATCAATTGATTCAGGTCAGTTCCTTATATATCAATCCTAAAACCAAGCGCATCGATTATGATCAAGACAGTCGCAAGTTTGATCAGGACATTGCCAAAATCAAAAAACGTTTAGTTCCATTAAATCCGATTCAAAAATCAAAGCCACAGCTTAAGGTTTTAAAGACAACAAAAGGTAGCGCGCCTGCTTGGCATGATCCTCAGGAAAAAGTGCCAAAATGGACCTATCAATATCAAGTGAAATCTGGCTTACAAAAAAGCGCGGTTCAGCAAGCGGTTAGTTATCAGCAAGGCTTGAAAATTAGCCAGGCCTATAAAGTTCCGAGACAAAATAAAACTCTGGTAATAGTAAAGTATCTGGGTATTCCTTTTGAAACAGGTTATAGCATTGAAGATCCGGCACTGTTAAGCCGATAACGAAACCGATAAAAAATAAGGTCTCAATTGAGACCTTATTTTTTTTATTTTTACTACAGAAACAGATTAAGCCGCAGTAGAACGCTCAGCGATTGGCACTACTTTACGCAACTCTGGCCCAGTGTAATCCGCGCTTGGACGGATAATACGATTGTCTGCACGTTGTTCCATCACATGTGCGGCCCAGCCTGTCACACGCGACATAACAAAGATCGGGGTAAACAGCTTGGTTGGAATGCCCATAAAATGATAGGCAGATGCATGGAAGAAATCCGCATTACAGAATAATTTCTTCTCACGCCACATGACTTCTTCACAGCGTACCGAGACTGGATAAAGTACCGTATCACCGACATCTTTGGCCAAACGCTCCGACCAGACTTTAATAATGCCATTACGCGGATCATTGTCCTTATAGATCGCATGACCGAAGCCCATGATTTTTTCTTTACGTTCCAGCATGCCCAGCATTTCACGTTCAGCTTCTTCAGGCGACTTCCAGTTTTCAATCATGTCCATCGCAGCTTCGTTGGCACCGCCATGTAGAGGGCCACGCAAGGAACCGATTGCACCGGTAATACAAGAGTGCATATCGGACAGCGTTGATGCACACACACGAGCGGTAAAAGTTGAAGCGTTGAATTCATGCTCTGCATACAGAATCAAGGAAACATTCATCACCTGTTCATGTAATTCATTTGGCTTTTCGCCATGCAGTAGATTCAGGAACTGCGCACCGATTGAATCATCATCGGTATTTTCTTCAATACGCACGCCGTCATGGCTATAACGATACCAGTAACAGATCATTGCCGGCAAAGTTGCCAAAATACGGTCTGCGATATCCTGTTGCTGCTCAAAAGATTGCTCAGTTTCAAGATTGCCCAGCATGGAAACGCCAGTACGCATCACATCCATTGGATGCGAGTCGGCAGGAATACGCTCAAGGACTTCTTTTAATGCCTGAGGTAAAGTGCGCAAGGATTTCAGTTTGGCTTTGTAGGCAGCCAATTGCTCTGCTGTCGGCAATTCTCCGAAGAAAATCAGATAAGCGACTTCTTCAAACTGGCAATGTTCAGCCAGATCCTGCACGTCATAGCCGCGATAGGTCAGACCTGCGCCACTTTTGCCTACTGTTGAAAGTGAGGTTTTACCTGCCACTTGTCCGCGCAATCCTGCGCCAGTGAGTACTTTTCCTTCAGCCATTTTTTTAATTCTCCTGTTTAAACAGTTTATCTAATGTGTCTTCGAAGCTGTGATAATCTAAAAATTCGTAGAGTTCTTTTCGTTGTTGCATAATATCCAGCACATTTACCTGAGTACCATGTTCGCGTACTGAACGCATCACTTCAAGTGCGGCTTTTTGCATTGCACGTGTCGCTGATAACGGATACAGCACCATGCCAATGCCCTGCTCCGCCAGTTCATCAACCGTATAATACGGTGTATCACCAAATTCGGTAATATTTGCCAAGACTGGCACACCGACCGCATCACACACTGTACGGTACATGGTGATATCGGTCATCGCCTCAGCAAAGATCGCATCTGCACCCGCTTCAACACAGGCAGAAGCACGATCAATCACTGCTTGCAAGCCTTCTTTTTGTAGCGCATCGGTACGCGCCATCACCACGAAGTTTGAATCGGTTTTCGCATCTACAGCCGCTTTGATACGATCGACCATTTCCTGCTGCGATACGATTTCTTTATTTGGACGATGACCACAACGCTTCTGTGCCACCTGATCTTCAATATGAACCGCAGCGGCTCCTGCTGCAATCATCTGCTTAATCGTGCGGGCAATATTTAATGCACCGCCCCAACCGGTATCGATATCAACCAGTAAAGGTGTATCCACACGTTCAGTGATCCGGCGTACATCTTCAAGAACATTATCCAAGCTGGTCATGCCTAGATCAGGCAAACCATAAGAATAATTCGCGACACCCGCACCTGATAAATAAATGGCTTTATAACCGACCTGTTTGGCCATCATGGCAGCATAGGCATTTACCGTGCCCATAATTTGCAATGGTTTCTCGACTTCAAGCGCTTGTCTAAATCTTAAACCTGCAGACATTTGTTCTGTCATCTTCCTTTTCCACAGTCTTGGCTATAATTATTGAAATTCGAGTATACTCATTTGGCTTGCTCATTCCATAACCTGATAGAACAAATACTCTAAAACTTTAGTCAAATTTTTAAGTTTTG
The DNA here is from genome assembly GCF_024129685.1 of Acinetobacter lwoffii. GTDB lineage: Bacteria > Pseudomonadota > Gammaproteobacteria > Pseudomonadales > Moraxellaceae > Acinetobacter > Acinetobacter lwoffii_X. The sequence goes on from NZ_JAMXXL010000048.1 coordinate 3,637, forward strand.
CTTTACCTAATTAGCAAATAGCGCACTTATCTGGCGCAATTATGAAATATGTGCATATATTTGCTATGATGGCGTTTCAATCTCTATTGACATGTTGATGTACTATCTCCTATGCAAGACCTCGCCCTAGAACCGCTCGCCAAAGATCTGCCACAGACCAAACGTGGTCATGAGCGTTGTATTGCGCTGCTGATCAGTGCAACCGAGCTATTTCTGGAACGGGGTTATGATGCTGTGTCTCTGGATGATATCGTCCAGCATGCCGGTGGCTCTAAAGCCTCTATTTATAAGTACTTTGGCAATAAAGAGGGCTTGTTTAAAGCCATCTGCGATTATCGTCGTATCAAGTTTTTTGAAGATATCAGTATTCCGATCGAATTGATGGCACTGGATTTTCGTAGTTATTTAGTACATACGTTGCTTAATTTTTATCACCAGATTATGCAACCGGAAAACTCGGCCTTTATGCGTCTGGTGCTGGAACAAAGCCAGCGTAATCCTGAACTTGCTCAGCATATTCATGAGCGAGGCCCGGTGCATGTGCAAAGTGCCATTGCCACAGCTTTAGAACAGGCAGATGCACAAGGTTTACTGCATTGCGAAAATCCACAATATTCGGCGCAGCTGTATTTTGGTATTTTGCGCAATCTGGAATGGCGTATTCTGATGGGAATTCCGGTACAGGAAGATGATCAGGAAATCGACAGATACATCAGTTATTGTGTGGATCGCTTTTTAGACGGTCATCAAAAAGTCTAGTTTTTTTGCATTTTTCATTGCTTATAGTATATTAGCCGATTCCGTATTTTTTTCTTAAACTAACCAACAACTGATTGTTGATCGAGTTTTTCGGCAATTATTGTGGAGTAACGAATGGCTCTCCGTCACTTTCTCACCTTACGCGATTTATCAACTTTAGAACTTAACCAGATTTTGCAACGCGCAATTGAGCTTAAGCGCAAACAGCATAACAATGAAGTGTTCCAACCATTTGTTGGTAAAGTGATGGGCATGATTTTTGAGAAATCCAGTACCCGTACGCGTGTTTCGTTTGAAGCTGGCATGAGCCAATTTGGTGGCAGCGCGATTTTCCTGTCTTCACGCGATACCCAGTTAGGTCGTGGTGAACCGATTGAAGATTCTGCACGCGTGATTTCAAGCATGCTGGATATCGTGATGATCCGTACTTTCGGTCATGATATCGTGGAGCGTTTTGCATCTTATTCAAAAGTTCCAGTGATTAATGCGTTGACTGATGACCACCATCCTTGCCAGCTACTTGCTGATATGCAGACCTATGTCGAGCAACGTGGCTCAATCGAAGGTAAAACTGTTGCCTGGATTGGTGATGGCAACAATATGTGTAACTCTTATATTGAGGCTGCGCATATGTGGGGCTTTAATCTAAAAATTGCAGCGCCAAAAGGCTATGAGCCACAAGAAAAATTCCTGTCTGAATTTGCGCATTGCGTAGAACTGGTTCCTTCTGCTGAAGATGCAGCGGTGAATGCTGATCTGATCGTGACTGACGTTTGGGCAAGCATGGGCCAAGAAGAAGAACAGAAGATCCGTGAAAAAGCCTTTGCAGATTATCAGGTGAATGAACGTCTGATGGATCTTGCACATCCGGATTGCTTGTTTATGCACTGCTTGCCTGCGCATCGTGGCGAAGAGATTTCAGAAAATCTGCTTGACCATAAAAATGCCGCAGTTTGGGATGAAGCTGAAAATCGCTTGCACGCGCAAAAAGCTTTGGTTGAATTCCTGATTAATGAAAATCTGAAAAAAGACTAATTTTTTAAGATGAATCTTCACAAATTAAGCACCAATCTCTGGTGCTTTTTTTGTCTCAGCTCTTATAATCATTATTGAAATGGAATAAAAAGTGATTTTATACAATGCAAAAAAAATATTGGATTTTGGCACTCTTGGCAGGCTTTAGCAGTGCTGCCTTACCGGTGCATGCTTCTGAATTTGACCAATATCTTCAAGAAAAAAATATTATTGACAGCAAATTTAAAATTCAGAAAAAAGCTGAACTGAATGAATTACTCGCAGTGCTCAGTGCAGAGGATTCCAGAACTTTACCGTTGCAGATTGATCAAAATACGATTATTGAACAATTGCAGTTGAGCGCTAATAAAACCACACTGAAAGGCATGATCATTACGCCCGATTTTAGCCAGTTTGAAAAAGACTTGGGGCGCAAAGAAGTGATGAAAGTCATTCGTAATAATCTGCTTAATAATTGTGAAATTTTCTTTGAACATCGGTACCAGATTGCGAACCCTTACAAGGTTGAACTCAGCCTGAACTCGCAAACACAAACCTATAAAACTGATATTTCCCAGAAAGATTGCAAATTAAAATAATCTAAACATATAAGACATTTATTTCGATTCAGGATTCAAGAAAACAAAAGGTAGCTGTGGCTACCTTTTTTGATGAGGTTTGCTGCTATACCAGGCTAACGCACCAGACCCTGCGGTTGTAAAATAATAATCAATGCGCCCAGTATTACCACCATGCCACCAAGCAGATCCCAACGTGACAGTGTGACTTGATCAACGAAGCGCAACCACATTAGCGCTGAAAAAATATAGATACCGCCATAAGCGGCATAGATCCGTCCTGAAGCGGCCGGATGCAAGGTTAACAGCCAGACAAAAGCCGCCAAAGCCAGAGCTGTCGGAATCCATAACCAGTGGCTTCTCCCCTGATTTAAAATCAGATAGGGAAAATAACAGCCTAAAATTTCCATCAATGCAGTGACTAAAAACAGTAAAAATGTAGTGAACAGCTTGCTAACTTGAATTTCCATAATTTATTTATTGAACTGTTTGAATGAATTTAATAATTTAAAACATGAACACATGAAAAAACCCGTGCAAGCACGGGTTTGATCCTTCTTATTAATTAAGCTGGTTCAGCAGTCTGATCTTCAAAAACCTCAAGTTTTAAGCCAACCGCTTTACCATTTTCTTTTTTCACCGATACTGCAACATTGCCGCCATTTTCAGCCAGTTCACCAAACAGGATCATCTCAGCCAGCGGTTTTTTCAGGTGTTCCTGAATCAAACGTTGCATTGGACGTGCGCCCATTAAACGGTCATAACCATGTTCTGACATCCATTCACGTGCACTCTGATCCACTTCTAACATGACTTTTTTGTCATCCAGTTGTGCTTGAAGTTCAGTTAGGAATTTATCCACGACATTTTCAATAATGCTACTTGGCAATGCCTTGAACTGAATCACGCCGTCGAGACGGTTACGGAATTCCGGCGAGAAGGCTTTCTTCATCGCTTCCTGATTATCGTTACTATTGTCCTGTTCCATAAAACCAATGCTGACACGCGAAATACTCTCAGCCCCAATATTGGTGGTGAGTACCAAGACCACGTTACGGAAATCAGATTTACGCCCATTGTTATCAGTCAATGAACCATGATCCATGATCTGCAATAACAGGTTAAACACATCTGGATGCGCTTTTTCGATCTCGTCTAGTAAGAGCACACAATGCGGATTTTTGTGAATCGCATCGGTGAGCAAACCACCCTGATCAAAACCGACATAGCCCGGAGGTGCACCGATTAAACGAGACACCGCATGGCGTTCCATATATTCCGACATATCAAAGCGAACCAGTTCTACACCCATCTGTTTCGCCAGCTGCTTGGTCACTTCAGTTTTACCGACACCAGTTGGACCTGCAAAGACAAAACTACCTACAGGCTTATCTGGAGACTTCAAACCGGCACGTGACAGTTTAATTGCAGATGCCAAGGCCTCAATGGCTTCATCCTGTCCAAAGACCACACGTTTCAGATCGCGCTCAAGATTTTCCAGCACGCTCTTATCATCTTTAGAAACAGTTTTTGGTGGAATACGCGCAATTTTAGAGACGATGTCTTCAATATTTTCCACAGTAATCAAACTGTCGTCTTGCTCCGCTTTTAAACGGCGCTGAGCACCGGCCTCATCAATGACATCAATCGCCTTATCTGGCAAGAAACGGTCGTTGATAAATTTTGCAGAAAGTTCTACCGCAGACACTAAGGCTTGATCTTCATATTCCACATGATGGAAATCTTCAAACTTCGATTTCAGACCACGTAGGATATCAATAGTTTCAGAAATAGATGGCTCATTCACATCAATTTTCTGGAAACGACGCGATAAAGCATGATCTTTCTCAAAGACCTGACGGTATTCCTGGAATGTGGTTGACCCGATGCAGCGTAAAGAACCATTTGCCAGCGCCGGTTTGATCAGATTCGATGCATCCATGGTACTGCCCATACTCGAGCCTGCACCAATAATCATGTGAATTTCATCAATAAACAGCACTGCTTCAGGTTTCTTTTTCAACGCATTTAAAAGCTGTTTCAAGCGTTTTTCAAAGTCGCCACGGTATTTGGTTCCTGCCACCAAAGCACCAATGTCCAGACTGAAAATTTCAGCATTTTCCAGTGGTTTTGGCGCTTTACCATTGACAATTAACCAAGCCAGCCCTTCAGCAATCGAGGTTTTACCGACACCTGGATCACCGACAAGGAGTGGGTTATTTTTACGACGGCGGCAAAGAATTTGCGCGGCACGCTCGATTTCTTTTTCACGACCAATCAGTGGATCGGTCTTACCTTTTTGTGCTTCAACATTCAGGTTAGTGGTATAAAGTTCAAGTGGACCTGAACTTGCTGAAGATGCTGATTCGCCATCTAGATCTTCGATTTCTTCTTCAGACTGTACATCTTCTTTACGGGTACCATGAGACAGGTACTGAGTGAGGGTCAGACGGTTAATTTGATGACGTTTCAGCAGATAGACTGCAAATGAGTCACGCTCAGAATACATGGCAACCAGAATATCAGCACCTTCTACAGTACGATCGCCACCGCTTGATTGCACGTGAAAAATCGCGCGTTGCAAGATCCGGTCGAAGCTTTCTGTCGGGTGTGGTGCCTGATCACTATTTTCACCAAGTTTAGGGGTATGTTGTTCTACGTACTCTTCTAATTCCTTACGCAACACGATGATGTCCGCACCACATGCTTTGAGGGCATTCACGGCAGAATCGTTGTCAAGCAAGGCTAACAATAAATGTTCTACGGTCAGGAACTCATGTCTCTTTTGACGAGCCATGCTGACAGCCAAACGTAGTGATACTTCTAATTGACGACTGAGCATGTAACCCCCTTAATCTTTAGGCTCTATTTGGCAAAGTAACGGATGACCTTGTGATCGAGCATAATTATTGACTTGGTTCGCTTTGGTCTCCGCAATGTCTCGAGGATAAACCCCAGCTACACCCTTTCCTTCATAATGTACAGTTAGCATTACTTGTGTAGCTTGGTCAAGATTCATTGCAAAGTATTGTTGTAAAATTTCAATTACAAACTCCATCGGCGTATAGTCGTCATTTAATAAAACAACGGCATATAATGGTGGACGTTTCAGTTCTGGCGGTGCAGTCTGTACAGCTAAGTCAGAATCACCGTCTTCAGAGGGTTCATTTGCTAAACGTGGGCTGATATGCCAATCAACGATTCCAGACTCATTAAAAGAATTTTTAATATCACTTAAACACATTTGACGTTTATTGCTTGGCATAAGATTTATATTTCACACTTAATTTGCATTTGCTTCGGTTTTCGGAATTTCGGACAAGGTGGCAGACTGATTTTCTACTGCTTTGCCCTGTTCCCAACTAAAACGACGAATCACAGGTTTGGCACCAGTAAGACGCACTTCAATAAATTCTGGCTTAAAGCCCTTAGGCATGGTCCAGCGGCCAGTGAGTCGCTCATAATTTTCAAAATTAAAGTTTTTATCTTCCAGTGGCACCACCAGAATTTCCGCACCTTTAATCAGGCGCAATTCCACACTACCTGAGGCACGGCTTTTGCCTGGACTGACCTGAACCAGATCAATCTGGTATTCAAAGGCATTTTCGGGTAATGGTTTAATCGACAGGTTTTGAACCGCCAATGCCAGACCACCACGCTGACGCAAGATCTCGCGATAAATGGTTCCCACACTTTCGGCCTGCACCTGTTCATCACGTGCCTTGGTCATGGCCAGATACAGATCATTGGCATTACTGACAGCCAGATCACGCTCCTGAACCGCAGTATTCAGCGTCTTGTTCAGTGTTTCCAGACTGGCTTTCTGAGTCTGTACCACATCGACCAGTTGCTCTGCATCCGCATCATAACCCGCCGCAGTCAAACCCTGACGATGTCCTACGGTATATCCGAGTACGCCACTGCTTAAGATCAATACAGCCGCACCAATGGCTAAGGGCGTATTGCCTTTCATGAATGGTTTCTTAGTACCGGGTTCCTGAGGAAGCGTCGTATTTGACTCGTTATTCGGCATTTTGATCTCTTGTTTGCTTTAATCAAGACACACATTTAAATGCAAATCTAAATGTGTGTGAAGTTCTAATACGTTTTTTATGGTAATAAACCAATATTATTTAAGCCAGCATCTTCAGCAAAACCAAACATCAGGTTCATGTTTTGGACAGCCTGACCTGCTGCGCCTTTTACCAGATTGTCTTGTACAACCAGGATCACCAGTTTCGTTGGTTGTGGCTTATACAAGGCAATACGCAACTGATTCGCTCCACGCACTGAACGGGTTTCGGGTGAGCCACCCGCCGGCATAACATCGACAAATGCTTCATTGGCATAGAACTGCTCATATAGCGCTTGTAAATCTGCGGTTTGCCCTGCTTCAGTTAAATCGATATAGATGGTCGACAACATACCACGGATCATTGGCACCAAATGCGGTACAAATAAAATATGATCAAACACATTTTTTTGACCTGAAATATTTTCCAGTGCTTCGACAATTTCAGGGTGATGACGATGACCCGCTACACCATAGGCCTTAAAATTATCGGAATTTTCAGAATAAATCATGCCCAGACTGGCTTTACGACCTGCACCTGATACACCAGATTTGGCATCGATAATAATGCTTTCAGGTTTCACCAATGCTTCAGCCGCTTTTAAGACTGGCGCCAGACCCAACTGAACTGTAGTTGGATAACACCCCGGATTCCCGATCACACTGGCCTTTTTAATTTCTTCACGATTTAGCTCAGATAAACCATAAACAGAATCTTTTAACAGTTCTGGACATACATGTTGCATGCCATACCATTTTTCAAACTGTTCAAGATCTTGTAAACGAAAATCTGCCGCCAAGTCGATCACTTTGGTATTTGCAGCAACCAGCTCTTCGGCATGTTTCATTGCGACACCATGCGGCGTTGCAAAGAACACCACATCGCATGATTTTAATAAACCCAGACTCAAATCAGAAAATTTAAGATTGGTATGCCCGCGCAAGCTTGGGAACATGTCATCTACACGACGACCTGCTTCAGTACGTGATGTCAGTGCTGTTACATTTACATCTGGATGTCGTAGCAAAAGACGCAAAAGTTCAACGCCTGTATAACCCGTACCACCCACAATACCCACTGAAATCACGATGATTACCTCAAATAAATGTTTCCTTTATACAGCCTAGTATGACAGGAAGTTGAGGTTTTCTAAACCATTTCACTGGGGTTTGCTGGTTTTTTAATTGATCAGTAGGATAAGTCCGATTTTGATCATGAAACTTTTAATTTGCTTAGGCTATTTCAATAGAGTTATATGGACTTATTAATTATGGTTTTAGGCACCCCACCAATATGGCAACGGCGTATTTTTCAGCGTTATACGATGCTGCTGGAAATGCTGATCATGCTTAGCAACTTCTGCCCAAAAGCGTGGACTATGATCAAAATGCTTTGTGTGTACCAGTTCATGGACAGCGACATAATGCGTGACCTCTTCAGGAAATAATACCAGCGCGCTGTTCAACATAATGTCATGCTTGGCAGAACAACTGCCCCAACGGGTTTTAGGTTGTCGAATACTGCAGTTTTTAAAAGGCAACCGACATTGCTGTGAGACAAGATTTAAATATGAAGGAAGCTGTTCTTTTGCGTAGGCAATCACGAAAGTTTTTAAATATTCTTCAGGATGTCGGTCACTGATCCAAAGCTGTAGATCTTCATGATCAAAAATAAAGTTGTTTTTCTGGCTGTGATAAGAAATTTTTACTGCTGCTTTTAGATTGAATAACCGCAGCTCACTCGGTAGCGTCCGGTCAATATTTTCGATTTTTTCCTGCTGGGATTGCCAGGTTTTAATCAGCCAGCTTTCAGATTGTTCAATAAAATGCTGTATCTGTTTTTTGCTGCAAAAAACCGGTGCTGTCAGACGAATCTGGGTCGCATCGACACGCAAACGTAACCGTGTTGAACGGACATTTCGGGTGATTTGAATTTCGGGTAGGTCGGATAAGGTCATTATAGTTTTTTTTAATCTCCCCAAACCCCTTTTTTTCAAAGAGGGGCTTTTAAAAGTCTCCCTTCTTGCACTTGTTTTTAAAGCAGTGTTTTAAAACTTCGCTCAGGGAGATTTAGAGGGATTTTTTCTAGAAAGTTTAATTAAACCGCAGTACGCTCTTCAATTCCGTTATCCGTCGCGACAATGGCGATATCTGCTTTATTAATCGCAAAGATCCCGTTACACACCACGCCCGGAATATCGTTTAAGGTTTTTTCCAGTTCAAGCGCATTTAGAATATTCAGGTTGTACACGTCTAGAATCACGTTACCGTTGTCAGTTACCACACCTTCACGATAAGCAGGATCGCCACCCAAAGATACAATTTTACGCGCAACCGCAGAACGTGCCATTGGAATCACTTCTACAGGAAGCGGGAACTCACGACCCAATTGTCCAACCCATTTTGAATCATCCACGATACACACAAATTTTTTCGCGATAGAGGCAACAATTTTTTCACGTGTGAGCGCTGCACCGCCACCTTTGATCATATGCATATGACGATCAATTTCATCTGCACCATCAACATAAGCATCCAGACCACTGACAGAGTTCATATCTACCACTTCAATGCCGAGTTTTTTCAAGCGTTGTGCAGTTGCTTCTGAACTGGCTACCGCAGCTTCCAATTGCAGCTCAGGCAATAAGTCAATTAAAAAGTTTACAGTACTGCCTGTACCTACGCCTAAAATGCCCCCTTTTGGCAAGTGTTTTAAAGCGGCTTTGGCTGCTGCTTGTTTTTTCTCATCTTGGGTTGCATATAGACTCATGGCTTCACTCAACTATTTTGGACTTTTGCAGCTTTTTTAAACCGCAAAGCCGTGTGGTTTGTTACAATAAGCCCCTATTTTAAACTGTTAGATGGAAAATTAACATGCTGTCTCGTTTGGTTCGACAAATTTTACAAGCAACGGTCTACGATGTTGCAATCGAAACTCCACTCGAAGCAGCGCCACGAATTAGCGAACGACTCAATAATAATATCCGCTTTAAACGTGAAGATTTACAACCGGTTTTTTCATTCAAGCTACGCGGTGCCTATAACCGTATTAGTCAATTACCGAAATCACAAATGGAACGTGGCGTTATTACTGCTTCAGCGGGCAACCATGCACAAGGCGTGGCACTCTCAGGGAAAAAGCTGGGTATTCGCGCGATTATTGTGATGCCTAAAACCACGCCTGATATCAAGGTGCAGGCGGTTAAACGTCTGGGTGGCGAAGTGGTTTTGCATGGTGATTCATTTGATGTTGCCAATAAATATGCGATTCAACGTGCCCAGGAAGATGGGATGACTTTCATTCCGCCTTATGATGATGAACTGGTGATTGCTGGCCAAGGCACCATTGCTAATGAAATTCTGCGTCAATGGCGCGATGTGGATTACGTGTTTGTCGCAGTTGGCGGTGGCGGCCTGATCGCAGGTGTTGCAGCGTATTTAGGTGATGTCGCACCACACGTTAAAGTCATTCCAGTTGAATACGACGAATCTGCCTGTTTAAAAGCTGCTTTAGAAGCCAATGAGCGTGTCATTCTTCCATCTGTGGGCTTGTTTGCTGATGGCACGGCGGTAGCCCAAATTGGTGAAAAACCATTTGATGTGATTCGTCTGCAAAAGTCGGACAATTCAGGCCCAATCGTGGAACCGAATGTGGTACTGGTGAATACGGATGAAGTCTGTGCAGCGATTAAAGACACTTATGACGAATGCCGTAGCATTGTAGAACCATCTGGTGCAATGGCTCTGGCAGGTATTAAAAAATACGTGGCTGAACATGGGATCGAAGGCAAGAACATGGTGTCGATTGTCTGCGGCGCCAACATGAACTTCGACCGTTTACGTTATATCGCTGAACGTACCGAACTGGGTGAACGCAAAGAAGCGATTTTTGCCGTGACCATTCCAGAACAGAAAGGTTCATTCCTGAGCTTCTGTCGTGCTTTGCAAGGTCGTAATATTACTGAATTTAACTATCGTGCCAGCGATGCTTCTGCGGCACAGGTCTTTGTCGGTATTAGTCTGAAAAATGGCGAGAAAGAACGTCAGGAAATTTATGAAACCTTAAAATTCCAATATGACGTTGATGATCTGTCTGATGATGAAGTGGCCAAACTGCATATCCGTTACCTGATCGGTGGTCATGCCGACATTGAAAATGAACGCCTGTTCCGAGTGGAATTCCCAGAGCGTCCTGGCGCTTTACTGATGTTCCTGGAACGTCTTGGCCCAACCCATAACATTACCCTGTTCCACTACCGTAACCACGGCGCTGCTGAAGGACGTGTTCTGGTGGGCCTTGAAGCAACCGATGCACAACAGAATCCGGACGGCTTGATCGAAACTCTCGAGACCATTACCTATCCATATCAGGAAATTACCAATAATCTGGGTTATCAACGTTTCTTGAAGTAATTCTTTCAAACATAAACCGCCTTTCGAGGCGGTTTTTTTATTCATATACAATAAATTTTATTAATGATTTTTTTTAAACTATTTAGAGTTGTAGTTAAAACTTCGTGTGCAACTTTAATATCAATATTGTGATATCTCCTGCGATCATCATCTAAAATTTTATCTTTACTAAATATAGCTACATGTAAAATGTCATTTTGAAGCTGATCAAGTTTTTCGTAAGTTTTAATTAATCTTCCCTTTAGCTGTTCAAGATCTTTATCTTTTTCTACTTCAAGAATAGATCTCTTGCGAAAGTAAAAAATTGTTTATACTAGCCCCATGAAATATGAAAATTTAACTCGATTTAATGATGGGGAATTTAAACGA
>NZ_JAMXXL010000049.1:0-13884 GCF_024129685.1 Acinetobacter lwoffii
AGCAGTGCTCAATAAGTTTACGGAATTAGGCCGGCCTCATACCCAAGTTGTCACTTAAATTTGAATGGCTTAAGGGGGATTCAGCTTTTGAATGTTTATGCAACAAAGCCTTTGTGTAGTAAGTTTCTAAATAGCTCTAACCATCTTTTTTTCAATCGATTTTCTTATCTGTAATTCGGGTTAATTAAAAGTTGAGATTGGCGTGTCGTTTACAAAAAAAACTGTAAAATATATTCAAAAAATTTATAACTAATATCTGATTATAATTTTTTTGTTGTAACATATAGATATTGTAATTAATCAAACTATATTTTATGTCTATGCAAATGAAAAAAGGGTTTTATCTAGTTTTTCTAACTTCTTTCGTGGGTGGAGCATCAAGCGCAGTTAATGCCAACAGTAATCCATTATTAGAAGCACAAATGAAAGTGTTTCAGGTTGAAGAAAATAAAAAACCGTCTAAAGAGTTAAAAGCAACCGATCAAGTTAAGCCAAATAGCACTTTGGAATATCGAGTTAACTATATAAATACGTCAGCGAATTCTCTGAAAAATTTGAAATTGAATTTACCTCTTCCTGAGTATGTAACTTATACAGGGCTAAGCATGCCCAAAGATACATATGCCTCTTTAGATGGAAAAACATTTGCCAAAGCACCGCTAACGCGTATGGAAAATGGCAAAAAAGTGAATGTTCCGCTGCGTGAATACCGTGTATTGCAATGGAGTGTAAGCGAGTTGAAACCGAAGCAAAAAATTACGGTTTCTGCTCAAGTTAAAGTGAACGCTTCAGAATAATTTTTTGGTTTTAATCAGACTTTATCGTTGGACTTTTTTATGAAAAATATTTTTAAGTTAAGCACAGTCGCTGCCGCTTTAGCAGTTGCTGGCGGGGTGTCATTCAGTAGTCAGACTATGGCTGCAGTTCCATTGGCGGGTACAAATATTAGTAACGTTGCAACAGCAACGTATACAGATAATACCGGCACAGAACGTGTAGTGACTTCGAATGAAGTGAAAACATTAGTGGCGCAAATTGGCAGCTTTACTTTAGAAGCTGACCGCAGTGCACAAACCACCCCAAATGGTCAGGTCACGTTCTCACATATCTTAACAAACACGGGTAATGGTACTGATAAATTCAGTATTGGACTTAAAGATATTGATGACTCTAATACGACATTTGATTTCAGCGGTGGCGGCAAGTATGCGATTTATATTGACCGCAATAAAGACGGTATGGCGGACAGCAACGTTGCATTAACTGGCACTGATCTGATTGAGCTAGCAGCTGGCGAGTCTGTAGGCTTAGTGGTGGTTGCAACTACACCAAGTACGGCAATGCAAGGTCAGCTGGATAAATTAGAAATTACTGCAACAGCGCAAACTGCGTCACTTTATACCGTGGCTGTGAAATCAAATACTGATACTACAAGAATTACTACAGGTGCTGTACTGCAAATTACCAAAGCGGCTAATGTTAGCGTGACGCAAGTTGGCAAGGAAATTGAATATACATTAACTTTTAAAAATACTGGTAATACTACGGCCACAAATGTTGCAATTTTTGACGTATTGCCGAAAACAGTTGAATACCTTAAAGATTCAGCGCGTCTTAATGGCGGTACAACACCGCTAACTGACGATAAGGCAGATGCAGACAAGTTTGAATATGATTCAACCAAACATGCATTTTTATATAACATTGCAAGCGTAGCACCGAATACTTCAGGCAAACTAACCTTTAAGGTGAAAGTACTTGATACGACCAATGCGGGCGATATTAAAAATACCGCGTATGTTGATCCTGACGGTAAACCTCAAAATCCATCAGATCCGAACAGCCCGAAAGTTCCTGTAGATATGACGGATGTACCAACAGATCCGAATACGCCGCCGATTCCGACAGATCCAAATAACCCGACGACAGTACCATCGAACCCATCAATTGTAGTTGTTGAAGGTACTTATGACGGTTCAATTAACGATTCTAAATTAGATAGCTTTAAGGATGGTGGCTCAATAACTGTATCAGGTGCAGTTGGTGATGACAAAATCACAATTGCTGGTCAGCAAGGCGTACCGATTGTATTTGGTAAATCTAGCACCGAAGGTGATATGGTTGTTGTGCATAACCGCGGCAATTCGACGGATACTTATAATTTAACTGTAGACAAAACAGTGATTAGTGGATTTGGCAAACTACCAGATGGCGCTATTGTTGAAATTTTAAAAGCAGATGGCAATACACCTGCAACCGATACCAATGGTGACGGTATTGTCGATACAGGTCCGATTGCGGCTGGGGATAAATTACAATTTGTTGTTCGCGTGACTTTGCCAAATGGGGAAAAAGTAGTAGCACCTGGTGTGGGTATTACTATGGTTAGCACTTCGGTTAAAAATGCGCAAAAGGACACCTTAGAACTAATAATTTCTGAACTGACAGAGAATAAAGTTGACTTGGTCAATAAGCCGACAACAGGCGGCGAAAAAGGTACAGGTGCGGGCACTCCTACTCCAGTAGATAATGCAACAACACCGCCAGCAACACCGACAACCTTCGATATCACCATCAAAAATGAAGGCAATATTCCGGACAACTATATCATTACTGTGCCTGATGTACCTGCGGGCTGGACGATAGAAATTTTTGAAAAAGATAGTTCTGGCAACTGTACAACAGCAAAAGTGGCGAACTCTGGCAATATTAAACCAAGTGAGTCAAAAAGTTTCTGTTTAGTGGTTACGCCACCAGCAGATACACTTGCTGGTACAAAGGAAGATATTAAAGTTGAAATTAAGTCGCCAGCTACGGGAACCAGCGATAACATTACCTTTAATGTAGGTGTGGAAGAACAGCGCCAGCTGACCTTTACCCCAGACCGTCAAGGTCAGGTCGCACCAGGCGGCACAATTGTATACAGCCATACCTTAACCAACACCGGCAACGTATTGGAAGGTGCAGGACCTTATCCGCTAAACATTGACTGGACTTCGACACTTTCGGGTGTAAATACTTCTGTTTATGTTGATATTGATGGTGATGGAAAGCAATCAGCTAACGAGTTGATTACAGGTGCGACGGAAGCTGATCGTACAGCATCATTAGCTGCTATATTGGCAACCATCAATACCACGAATACGGCAGCTGGTTTATCTCCAAAAGAATCAGTCTCTATTCTTGTCAAAGTTGAAGCGCCTGCAACAGCTTCAGCCGGCGAATCGGATACGACAGTTGTAACGTTTAAACCTGCAGCATCTTTGAAGAATCCTGCATTTAATGATGAAACAATCTATCCAAACTATAAGGCTGCTCCAACACCTTCTAATGTAAGTATTACAGACCGTACGGTGATCAACTTAGGCCAAGTGCGTTTAGTGAAAACACAAGCACTTTCTGCGAAATGTGAGAGTGTTCCTACAGCGTATGCTGAAACTAAACTAGATGCAAAACCAGGTGATTGTGTTTACTACAAAATCGTAGCAAGCAATGACGGTAATGCTGATGCAGAAAATGTGGTGATTACTGATATGGTGCCAAGCTATACCGCTTATCTCACTGGCTCAGCTGATCCTGCTGCTGCTGCACCGGCTACTGGTACGAAAGAGTTGAAGTACGCTGTTGGTACATTAACACCAGCAGCTACAGCTGAATTAAAATTTGCGGTCCAAGTTGATTCTCAATAATCCTTTATTTTTGTGCTGCCTCTTTTTAGGAAGGGGCATTTAAATTATTTTTTTTTGTTGGGTTGGGGTTATGTCAAATAAAAAAGTGATGAACATAAAGATAGATGCACTTTCAGCATCTGCTTTTGCATCTGCTTTGCTTTTTGCTCAACAGGGTCATGCTGCAATGCCGACAGCAGGTCAAATCATTCAGAATATTGCTTACGCAAGCTATGAGGTGAGTGATTTGCAGGGCGGACAAGTGCTGCGGACTACCCAATCCAATGCCGTTAATGTTGAAGTTGCAAAATTTTATGGTTTAGAGCTATTTCCTGACCAAATGAAACAAGTTGAAGCCGGTTCGAAAGTAATTTGGCTGAACCAAGTAACGAATACAAGTAATACTGATGCATGGTTTGATTTTAAAACTGCATCCATTAATCATTTATCTAATATAAAAATTTATTTAGACGCCAATCAAGATGGCGTGTTTGATATTTCTGATACTTTAATCACTGACGGGTTGCAGCTGGCGCCTAATCAGACTGTTTACCTGTGGGTTGCGGCTGATACGTCTTTGCTAGCTCCAGATCAGGCAAAGTTAGAGCTACCGCTTAGCGCGCAAATCCGTGAAGAGCCTATACAGAAGAAAACAGTAAAAGACCCTGTACAAGTTTTTACACCGAAACTAAGAATAGAAAAAGCGGTTGATCAAACCTTAATTACTGCAAATAACCGAGAACATCGTTTAAATTATACCCTGATAGTGACGAACTCTGCTTCACTGCAGGTTACACCTGCGGAAATTACCGTAGATGGTCAAAAAGAGTCATGGGTCATTGTTGAAGACCCGTTGCCGCCGAATACTATTTTTGAAGATATTCAGACTGCAGATAATGACCCAGACGCAGTGGCTTTATACCGCACTGCGGAAGGCCAGTATTTGACTCAATTTCCTAATGATAAAACAAAAATAGGCCATGCTGTCATGGCCTATAAAAAGCCTTTTGCTGCAGGGAAAAAAAGCACGATTCAGCTTGCAGTAAAAACATCAGCTTCAGTCAGCTATACCACTTTGGTGAATGAAGCTTATGTTTTACACCGTACTGGACAAACGGATAAAAAGACCCTGTCGGATAAGGTTAAAACAGATATTGTCGGTAAACCGACTATTGACAGCACCACGGGTGACTATGCATCCAGCATTTACACAGGCAAAGTCAATGAGCCGATTTATTTAAAAACCAATGCTGCAATTTGTAATGCAAACCGTTTTGGCAAAGAACAAGTTCGTATTCAGATCCAGTCAAAATTGACTGGTGATATTGTTGTGGTTTCTGCTGTTGAAAGTGATGAAAATTCTGGACTGTTCTATTTTGAGTTGGAAACAGAAGAAAATACAGTTAAAAACTTAGCTGATCTCAAGCTGCAAACCTTGAAGCGTGATGAAGTCAACATTAGTTTAGTTGAATGCTTAGATGAACAAGGTAAGGTTACGACACCAATCAATGAGGTGTCGACTCAGGTTCTAATTGATCCATACGGTATTGTTTTTGATTCAAAAACACAAAAACCTGTGGCTGGCGCTACAGTAACCTTAGTCGATGAATACGACCAGCCGATTGGTGCAAATGTTGCGTTTACTATAGACCATAATACGGGTGCGCTCATTTCTATGCCTGCAAAGCAGGTAACTTCAGCAACAGGTGAGTTTGTTTATCCGCTGGTAGTTCCAGGAAATTACAAACTTTTGGTAGATACCTCAACGATTCCAGACAAAGGCTACAGTTTTGTCAGTGATCAGCTGGTATACCCTATCACATCATTTAATGGGCTGGCAGTGCATTCTGACTACTCTTATGGCGGCATGTTTACTTTTGCATCCAATAGCCCTGTACCCAATATCGATATACCAATTGACCCGATGCTGAGCGAATCTGGTCTTATGGTGAAAAAAACTGCACGTGATACGGTAGTCGAATTGGGTGATTTTACTAATTATAGTATTTCAGTTACGAATAATGGCGACGTGCTGGCGCGTGATATTAAACTGCAAGATACTTTGCCGCGCGGTTTTAGCTATGTGCCAAGCACAATGCGGGTTAACGGCAAACCTGCACCAGATCCAGAAGGCGGAAAAGGGCCATATTTGACTCTAGGCTTAGGCGATCTTGCTGTGAATGCTACAGCGAAAATTGAATACCGTGTTTTGGTTGGGCCAAATGCGCTGAATGGAGACGGTATTAACCGTGCTCGTGTAGTCGACCGTTCAGGTCTAAGCTCAAATGAAGCGCAGGCAAAAGTGAAAGTGCGGCCTGGAGTATTCAGTTCAGATGCCTTTGTGGTGGGTAAGGTTTATACCGACTGTAACCGCAATGGTATGCAGGATAAAGGTGAATTAGGTGTACCAGGTGTACGTCTATACATGGAAGATGGTAGCTATATCATCACAGACCGAGAAGGCAAATATGACTTCTACGGTATTTCACCGAAAACGCATGTCCTCAAATTAGACCGCACGACACTGCCGGCAGGCGTAGAATTAATTACGCAATCGAACCGTAATGCTGGTGATCCATCGAGCCGCTTTGTTGATGTTAAGCGCGGCGAGTTGCACCGTGCAGATTTTGCGATGGCAGATCAGGCGGGTACTTGTTCTACGCCATTGAATGAGGCCGTGAAACAGCGTCAAGATAAAATTAATTCAAGTAATTTGAATCTTGAAAAAGCGATTAATAAACAGCTGTCGATTGATGTGCCGTCTTATTTAGACAGCAGTACGCGTAATGAAAATACACAAGGCTGCTTAGCCAATGACAATGATCAGAATTGTCTGCTGAATAAAGATGCTGTTCAGGGCAGCAAACAGACACAGCTGGTCATTGATCCAGTCAAACCTCCTATTTTAGTGAACTTGGAGGATTATTTAAAACGCAGTGACAACAATCAATTAGAAATATTAAATTTAAAAGAAGGGCAAGTGCTGCCTTTTGCTCAGACTTCGGTGCAAATTCAAGGTGCTGCGGGCACTCAGCTTAAAATCTTGGTGAATGGTGCTGAGGTGCATGAAAAGCAGCGCGGTAAACTAGCAATCTTGGAAGATCAGCGCAAGCAGGGCGTAGAATATGTTGGTGTTGAACTGCAGACTGGAAAAAATACTCTACAAGTACAGCAGCTAGATTTGTTTGGCACCGTACGTGAAAGCCAGAGTATCACTGTGATTGTGCCGGGTGGAGTTCATCAGCTAAAAATAAATCAGCCGAATCAGCTAGTGATGGCGAATGGCCGTGATGTACTACAAATAGCGGTGCAGCTGCAAGATAAACAAGGTGTCAAGGTTGCAACACGTACTCAGCTGACACTGGAAAGTGACTTAGGCTTGATTGACTTGCAGGATATGAATCCGAATGAGCCAGGTATTCAGACCTTTATTGACGGTGGTGAAATGATTGTGCCAATCATTTCACCAAGCATCCCGGGACGCGGCAAGCTGCGTGTCAGCAGCGGTTTGCTGGAGCAGGAAATTGATATTCAATTCCAAGCTGATTTGCGTCCGCTCATTGCCGTTGGTTTAGTTGAAGGTTCAATTAACTTCAATAATTTCGATAGTGGCAAGCTGCATAGCGTAAATCAAAATGATGGCTTTGAAGATGAATTAAATGAGATTGCTGATTGGGGTGATACATCTTTAACTGGCCGTACAGCAATGTTTATTAAAGGGAAGGTTAAAGGCGATTATCTGCTGACGCTTGCTTATGATTCGAATAAGAGTTCGAAACAGCGTTTATTTCGTGATATTCAGCCAGATGAATATTACCCAGTTTATGGCGATGCTGCCGCCAAAGGTTTTGAAGCGCAATCAACGAGCAAATTGTATGTTCGTCTAGACAAAGGTCGTTCATATGCTATGTACGGTGACTATGTAACGCGTACAGAAAAAGACGAAGGCTTGGCATTAGGTCAATATAACCGTTCATTAACGGGTGTAAAACTGGGTCATGATGGAGATAAGCTTCAGGCAGCAGCGTTTGGCGCGCAAACTAAATCACGGCAAGTGGTCACTGAAAACCGTGCGATGGGTATTACTGGCCCGTATAGCCTAGGTTCTATTTCAAATGATTTGATTTTAGAAAATAGTGAAAAAGTTGAAGTAATCACTCGTGACCGCAATAATCCGGGATTAATTATTGCTAAACAAACTTTAACGCGGTTTTCAGATTATGAAATTGATACGTATAGCAACAGCATCTATCTAAAGCAGGCAGTCGCAAGTGTCGATAAAGATTTGAACCCAAATTATATCCGCATCACTGTTGAAGCAGAAGAGATTGGTGAGGAATATGAAGTTGGCGGTTTAAGTTTCAGTTATGCAGTAAAAAGCCATTTAAAAATAGGTGGCTCTTTTGTGCAAAGTAATGATCCATTGCAGGAAGAGCAAATTGCCAGTGTGAATACTGTGCTAAAAGTGGGTCAATACGGTAAATTAATTGCTGAAATCGCGCAGTCTAAAAATACCGATGGTAACGCTGACCAAATCACGCAAATCAACAGCAGCAGTTCAGATCAGCAAAAAGGCACTGCAGGCCGTATTGAGTTTGAATATGCGCCAAGCTTTGCCAATGTCCGCGCTTATCATCAGCAGGCCGAAGATGGTTTTCAAAATGATGCTGCCACTATTAGCGCGGGACGTAAAGAAAGCGGCATTAAAGCATCTGCTCCAATTACCAACGTAGGTTTGGCGCGTGTAGAGGCTATCCGTACAGAAGATCAGGGCAATAGCGGTGTGCGTACAGGCATATCTGCAAGTTTAGAGCGTAATTTCTTTAAGGTGCTGGCGATTGAATTGGGCCTGCGCCATTACGATGAAACGGTTAATGCGGCGACTTTAGCGACTGAAAGTTTAGGTCCATATAACGGCACAACAGGCCGAATTAAATTTACTGGCAATTTGCCGTGGAAAGGCGCAACTGCATTTGCAGAATATGAGCAGGATTTATCTGACTCAGAGAAACAGGTTTTGGCATTAGGCGGCACAGTTAAGGTGCTTCCAAATACAGAATTGTATGCACGTCACGAAGTAATTTCTGCGATTGATGGCTTGTATTCTATGAATACAACGGAGGAAACGAATAGTACGATATTTGGTATTTCCAGCAATTATATGAAAGATGGTTCAGCGTTCAGTGAATACCGTGTTGGCAACGGCATGAGCAACCGTGAAGCTGAAGCAGCATTGGGCCTACGCAATCGCTGGCAAATTAAGCCGCGTGTCTATGTCAGCAGCAGCTTTGAACGTATTCAGTCATTGTCTAAAAATGAAGACAATACCAGCAATGATGCAACAGCGCTAAGCCTTGGCCTTGAATATTTAGCGAATGATATCTGGAAAGCGACCACACGTTTAGAAGGCCGCCGGGCAGACACTTCAGATACGATTATTAATACAATCGGTTATGCATATAAATTATCGGACGATGCAACAGTACTAACTAAAAACACCCTAAATTTTGTAGATAATAAAGATGCAGAACAGGGGGATCATTTACGTAACCGTTTCCAATTGGGCTATGCATGGCGTGATTTTGACCAAAACCAGTTGGATATTTTATCGAAGTTTGAATATTACTACGAAGACAATGCCACAGATTTGGAAGCAGCATTTAAGCGTGAATCTTATGTCACTTCTATACATGCCAACTACCATCCGCAACGTCAACTGACTTTATCAGGACAGTATGCTGCTAAATGGTCTGAGCTGGATGAATATGGTATTAACAGTGATGCTTTAACACAATTGATCAGCGGTCGTATGATTTATGATTTGAATGAACGCTGGGATATGAGTCTGCAATCAGGTGCATTATGGGCGAATCGAGGCGGCGGAACACGTTATTTAGTAGGTGCGGAATTGGGTTATTTGTTGGCGGCCAATCTTTGGGTATCGGCAGGCTATAACTTCTTGGGCTATCAAGACGATGAACTTGCGAATACAAGCTCTACAGGTGAAGGCGCGTATTTAAGATTTAGATTCAAGTTTGATGAGGATTTATTTGGCCGCAAAACTGCGAAGACCAATTTATCTTTAGAGCCAGAGCAAGGACGATAAACATGAAATTGCGTACATGGTTACTGGCAGGCTTATGTATGAGCCAAACTGCGGTCTATGCAGTATCTGCTGCCAATGATCCGCAAAAAGACATCGATGCTTTGAAAGCAGAATTAGTTCAATATGAAAGCCGTGATGCACTAGGCCGTTATCACGCTTATAAAGCTAAAATGTGGCTGAGCTATGCATTGAATGAATGGTCAGAAGGCAGTTTGACGCCTGCCGGCCAAGAAGCTTTGCAGCAGGCGCAGCAATTGGCCAGCAGTTTAGCAGAAGGCAAAGAGCTCTCTTTAACAACCCCTATTTTAAGTGTATCTCAGGTGATGCGCCGCGATTTATGGCAGCAAGCCGAGTTTTTAAAGCAGCAAGGCGCTATTGAACAGGCACCAGAAAGCTTGGCGCAAGCAGAGGTAATGCTGGTTTGGGCTGCGGCAGAATACTGCGAATTGGGCTGGCGCCATGCGAATGAACCTTTCCGTGCAGCAGAACAGTCTTTGTATCAAACGATTGAAGCTTCTAAAATTCAAGCTGTTAATATGCACTGGGACGCAGATGCAGCACCATCTTTGGCAGAGTTGAATGGTAAAGGCTGCAATGGTGTAAATGCAAAACTGTGGCCGTTAAATCAAAAAAATGAACAGGTACAGGCTGAAGCTGTCAAAGTACAGAATGTAGTACATTTTGCCTTAGACAGAACAGAGCTAAGTGTTGCCAGTCAATCTGTACTGAATCAATTGATTCATGTAATGAAACAGTATCCGCAGATTAATGTTCAGCTGTTGGGCTATACAGATAGCCGTGCAAGTCAAGCATACAACTTAAAACTGGCAGAGCGGCGTACACAAGCAGTACAGCAGTATTTAATGACGCAGGGCATAGACGCCAACCGTATTCGGTCAGCAGCTAAAGGCGCGCAGGAGCTGCAAACAGATGCCAATATGCAAATGGCTTATGCGAAAAGCCGCCGTGTCGTGATTGAAATGAATGAAGTAGGTCAAATTCAAATTGAACCGCAGTGGCAAGATTTACAAATAGAGTCAGAGCAAAAAAAAGTGAAGGTGAACTGAAATGATGAAGCAATTTTTACCTCATGTTTTGGCATCTTCATTACTGTTGGCGGGTGCAGTTACACAGGTTTATGCGGATGTTAACTTGCCAGCAGACAGCAAAAGAATTCAGCGGAGTTTTGTCAATTTAAGTTTTGAAAACTTATTACCAGGTGCTACTCCCAATACTCAATCATGTCAAAATAGAACCTCAGGTTCATCATGGACATTCGGCTATTGTTTGTTTGATCAGAAATGGATTGAAGGCTGGAAAACAACAGCATCTTTTTTTGACAATAAAGGTAACGATTTAGGTCACCGTGAAATTGAACTTTGGAAAGGAAATAGCACCACAAGCTCTCCAGATGCTAAGCAGGGAGCACTTTATGCAGAGTTAAACGCACATACTACTTCGACACTGTACCAAAATATTTGTGTTACTAAAGAGGATAGCTTCACCTGGTCACTTTGGCACATGGCCCGGAACAATGCCGGAACTGAAAAAATTTCTTTTATCATTGCAGATGAAATTGTAGACAACGGAGGCTCAGCAGCATTAACCCCTACAAATATCAATCGTTTAGAAAACTCTTCCGGAGCTACTTCATTTGGTTCAAGTACTACCAGAACATGGACAAATCATAAAAATGATACGCCTGTACAATTATCAAGCTACCTAGGCGGAGCAACCGCTAAAGTGAAATCATTTGGTTTTCAGGCGCAAGGGGGAACAAATCTAGAGGGTAACTGGTTGGATAATATTGAGGTCAAATTACGGCCTGCTATTGAATTTTCTGCAGAGAACAATACTGTTTTAGAGAATGCGACAGGAACATATCATTCTGTCGATTTTAATATTGTTGGCTTAGTCACTGGTGATTTTGACGTTGCTTTTATTATTGATAATACAGCTGTTAGCAATCCTGCTGTATACCACAATGATTATAGAATTTTTGATAACAGCAGCGGTACGCCTATAGAAATTATTCCAACAGTGACTGCTGATCCGAAAAAATTAAGTTTTAAATATAAGGTCAAGTATAATCCGAGCTTAAATTATGCTGCTGGTGTAAAAGTCACGGGTTTGGTGATACAAGTCATTAATAATAATAATAAGGAAGGCAAAAAGGTCATTCCATTTGCACTAGATAAGACGCAGACAAGCATTGCCGTTTTGGATTTGAGTGAGTGTGGTGGTGATGTTTTTGATGGTTTTCGTTATGAAATTGAAGATGATGATGTTGATTTAAGTATTACTAAAAAAATTAAGGAAACTGCGCCTGCGCCGAATGATTTGGTTTCTTATGACATGATTCTATTTAATGATAGTAAAGTACTAGCGAAGAATTCAAAACTTTTTGATACCTTAGGCGCTAACTTGGCTGCTACAGCAAATACAGAATTGACATGTAAAGTAGTAGATGAAACAGGTACTGAACTTTACAGCACCTGTGATGCATTTTTATCGGGCTTCAAAGCGGGTGATGCAAAAATAAGGGCGACTCAGCTGTTGAGCACAACTGGATTTACTATTGGTGATGTACCTGAAAATCAATATTTTAAATTTACTCTCACGAACTTGTTAGTTAGTGCTACAGACAAAGAAACAGCAGAAAATGTAAGTTTTATTACTAATGATGTAGAAGTTAAAACTGATTCATCTGAGCAGGATCTAACAAATAATAAAGCGCAAGCTAAAACTATGTATGCAGCTGTAAACGATTTATTTAACAATGATTCGGGTAAAACAGGTACAGGTTTATTTGTTATAGATAATGGTGGTCAGCCCTTGTGGACTCAGGCCTCTGTAGAAAACAAGGCGTACTTTCCGTTAAAAATTAAAAATAGCGCGAAGTTAAAGCAGGACTACCAACTGTATGCATCACGCACGGCAGTCAATAAATCACGTACTGATTCCCTTTTTTCACCTTTGGTTAAATCTACGATTCAGCCTTATACTGACCAGCTTAAAATTGAGTTTTTTGACACATCATCTGCACAATGTAAAGCCGGTTTGGGCGGTGCAAAACAGGTGACACAGCTGACTGTCGATGCAAATACTGAAGCTGAGGTGTGTGCGGTGGTAACTGCATTAGCTTCTGCACAAAATAATCATGATATTTGGTTTGCAATAGAATCGCTGCAGTCAGGTTTGGGCGATGTTATTCGTGATGCGGTTACTTCGGATCATTTAGCGCAGCGCTTGCTTGAGTTGGTCAATGACCAGACCGCGCAGATCAATGTCGGCGGCACTTATGTTTTTCCACACCGTTTAATTAACCACGGCGGTGTTGAGGAAAAGAATATTACATTTGTATTAACGCCTGTCCGTGCAGATGATTTCTTATATACCTTATTTGAAGACAGCAATAATAATGGTGTGTTAGACAGCACAGATATCATGATCAGCAATCAAAGCTTTTCTTTGCTGGAAAAAGCTGAACTGGCTTTACTGATTAAAGTTCAGGCGCCAGCTACTTCAACAAATGGCATAAGCAGTCAAGTCAAACTTGAAGCTAAACCAGACAATAATGGCCAAAGTATTATTTTGGCACCACTTGCTAATATAGACAGTGTTACTGTAGGTGCCAACCAGCTGCAAATTCATAAAACGCAGTTTAAACAGCCAAATTGTGCAGCTATGGATGTTGCTGCGGTAAAAGGTGCCAACTACTCGATAGGTAATGTGACTATAGGCGATAAAGATTGTCTAGTTTACCGTATAACAGTCACCAATACAGGTGATTCAAAGCTGACTGATGTCGCTGTGAATGATATGTATCCAGCTTATACCATTCCATGGAAATCTGACACTGTTCTGCCGATGACCAGCAGTGCTGAAGCGGTGCAGGACGACGGTTCTAAAGTTAAAACGATATTTCCATTACTTTTACCTCAAGAACAAAAGTCACTGTATTTTGGTATAAAAATGCAATGATTTGGTCATGATTAGAGGCTTTGTTGCACAAAGATTTAAAAAGTAGAACTTCCCTAAGCGACTTAAATTTAAGTGGTAACTTGGGTATGAGGCCGGCCTAATATCGTAAATTTATTTAAGACTGCC